>CAZTWZ010000086.1:0-3480 GCA_964617835.1 uncultured Candidatus Saccharibacteria bacterium
GTACATAGCCAAAATATTAACTAACCCTGTTCCAAAAAGTTGACATTACTCTTTTTTATTGGCTTTAAAGGTTTGTAATATCTTACATATCAAAATTTTACTTCATTAGTCATAATAACATCATGAGATATGGCATTATTATAATAGGAATTATCATTTTTATAGTTGTAGCAGTATTGTTTTTTTCAGGTTTTATAAAAAGAACAGATGATGTAAAAGAAAATATGGTTATTAATAATACTCTGGGGCAATATGCAAGCAGTAATACAAGTGTTACATTCTTAACGACTGGTTCCATAAAAAGTGATGAGGAGTATCACAGTATTAGAATTACTGTATCTAAAAACAGTAAAACTATCAAGATTCTTTCCGGATATAAATATACACCCATAGAAACTGCTTCTTATACTAATAACCTGGAAGCATACCGGGCATTTTTGTCATCTCTTGAGGAATCAGGATTTACAGAAAAGAAACGTGATAACTCTAGTCCGGCTGGCAAGTGTTCTTTAGGAAAAAAGTTTTTTTTCTCTGCAACCGGTATTCCCGAAATGCCCGATAACTCTTGGGGCTCTACATGTTATCATGTCGGTACGTTTAATGGCAATCTTAATACGATTCAACAGTTATTCAGAAAACAAATCCCCGACTATAACAAAATAACGTCAGGGGTAGCTCTTTGAATATAAAGCTAGCCGCTATCTAAAGACTTAGGCTTCACTATTACCTGCTTATCTAATCATCTAATTAACTAACTCTTAAGTACCTGGACTTACTTTATCCAGTAGTTTACATTTGCTTTTTTCGTCTCTTCGCTTAACCAGGTCTCATAATCCTTGGTTTTAATTAAGATATGACTGGTCTTTCTCTCCTCGCCTTTTATTTCCGCTAGTTTTATAATATGATATCCATATACGGTTTTGACGAGTTCGCTAGTCTGGCCCGGCTCCGTAAGCGCCCAGAGAGCATCCTCAAACTCCGGAACAAGCTGTCCCTTTTTAACAAAGCCTAAATCTCCGCCCTTTGATGCCGTTGAGTCTTCGCTGTATTTTTTTGCCAGTTCGGTAAAGTCTTCACCCGCTTTTACTTTTGCCAGAACATCCTGGGCTTTCTTCTCTGCCTCGGCATTTAAAGATGTGTCTTCCTGAAATGCATTTTGCAGTTTTCCCGAGAGAAAAGTATCAACAAAGAACTCGGCCTTAAATCTCTCTACGGTAAGACCATAGTATTTTTTCAGATTATTTTTTACCTCATCCTCACCGCCTGTCCTTTTCACAAACTCATCAAACGCTTTATTCAGCTCATCTTGAGTATATTTGATTTTCCTTTTTTTAACCTCATTTTTTACGATTGTATTTCTCACTAAAAGCTCTTTTATTCTCCCATCTGAATCCGCTATAATTTTTTTCGCTTCGTCAGAGTTTACATCAATCTTTTTCTCGCCTTTAATATAAAATTCTGTAATGTATGTGGTGTAGGCCTTTTTATAATCCTGGTACCTGGCATAAGAGACTGGCGTGCCATTTACAAAAAATGCCGGGAAAGGGATAATCCTTGATACTTCCACGGTTACATCGTCGTCCCAGCCAAGCCTATAGATACCTACAGAAAAGACCCCCAACATCACAACAACAATGAGAATAACAGTTCCTGTCACAATCCCTGCTCTAGTTTTGAAAAAACTAATTACCTTATCTTTTTTACTTTTTTTATTATCCTCGCTTTTAGAAGTAGTGTTCTTAGGCGACCTTTTTATCTTATTTTTTAGAGAACTAACATTAATCTTCCTTAGACCGCCTAAACCATTTTTATTTTTTTCTGCCATTTGAATATCTCACTTTTCGGATGATTTCGACCGAAGCACCGGAACCTCCTGTTTAATTTTTTAACTAATGCCTACTATATCCTGTTTTGATTCTTTAAACAACAATATTTTTAAAAGTTATCCGGGGAGGTTGAACCTTCAAAAGGTTTGACCTTCAAAACAAAGCTTTCCTGCTTGTCTATCTGTAACCTATTTCACGCTCAGTCTTTTTGCCAAAGCTTCAGCTATATCATCCGCCGATAAATCCTTTTTTCCTTCTTCTTTTTTTTCAATTAATTTCATTATCACTTCACGGATAACTCCCGGTTTGGAAACATTTTTCATTTCTATTTCCATATCAGACGATGACCTAATCTTAACATTCCCTGACTTCATTATAGTTGACAAAAACCCGGACACATTATAAGTGACATCCCGCACTTTCCCTAAATCTATCTCTTTCACTTCTTTGCTGAAAAATCCCTTTTGCTTTGCCTCTACAATCCTCTCGCTAGTCAACACGTAAACGTCATAATGCCATGTCATCCAGATATGAAAACCATAGAAAAGAGCGATTATGATACCTAGAAGCGCTGCTATGTTTATATAGCTTGCCGCAAATGAAAGTACTCCTATCTGACTAATATAGGTCATCACAAATATAGAGACGATAAGAATCGCTAAAAACTTAAAAAACTTTTTATATAAAACAAGAGGATTTTTGCGAAAAGTCTTTATATGCTTTTCTTCCTTCCTTTGCTCTTTTGATCCTTCTTTCATAAGAAAATTATAGCACAATTATTAAAATTATGATGTTAAATTCTTAAGATCTATCCGGGGTAAAATTAATCAAAAAAACACTAATACAGTGGCAGATCTTTGTATTTTGAATTGTCTATGTCTGTCATTTCAACTAAATCTAGTTTCATCTCTGTTTTCAGATCTTTTGGAAACACAAAGAACGTAACATCTTCCGGCCCCACTCTCATACCAAACATTCCATCTTTGGTTTCGGTATCAAATCTTAGAAACTGGCAATGTGTACCGATCATAAATCCGAGATAAAAAGGAATTTCGGTAGAAACTTTGAGGATCGCTATATCCTTCCAGCTTACAAGCACTTTTCTGCCTTCTTCCATCAACATCCCTGATTTGTATTCCTTAGCACCTTTAACACCCTCCACAACTACAATAGGAATTTTAGGCCAATTCTCAGGACCTATTAGATCTTTATCCTTTTTCATATCCTTCATAGTTTCAAGTTTAATAAATTATCAAAAAAATTAATATGGTTAAAGTGTAAAATTAGTAAATAATAGCACCTATCATGACAAGTGACTGCCAGAAAATCCAAAAAATATTACTTATGATAATAGGTTTATTTTTATGAAAAATACCATACAAAAGCCACACGGCCTGAACTAGTATGTACAAAAACCAGGTGAGAACAGATACACCTTCTGCATTTTGAGTATGGAATATCCTAAAAACTTGGGGTGCTGTCGTTAATGGTCCGACAAAGGCAACGATAAATACCGCTCCATCTATAAAGCGCACATATTTTTTCTCGTGCAGTTTTTCATGCTTTTCCTTGTCTACATTATGAGTATGTATGAAGTGGTGGAGTGATAGTGACATTTTATTAATTGATAATTATTAATTATAAATTATTATCT
>CAZTWZ010000087.1:0-3435 GCA_964617835.1 uncultured Candidatus Saccharibacteria bacterium
GTGTTTTGGTTATTGATGATTATGCCCATCACCCGACAGAAATCCAGGCAACGCTTCAGGCGATAAAGAGCTTTTACCCCAAAAGGAAAGTATGGTGTGTTTTCCAGCCGCACCAACACTCCAGGACCAGAATACTTCTCAATAATTTTGTTGACGCTCTTATGGAGGCAGATGAGATAATCATTCCAAAAATATATCCTGTCAGAGACACAAGGGAAGATATCGCTTCCGTTTCAGGAGAAGACTTGTCAAGGCTGCTTACAAAGAAAGGTAAGTCCTCTCACTACATACCAGAATTTAAGGATGCAGTTAAATACTTAAAGAAAAACGTATTAAATAACGATATTATAGTCACTATGGGTGCCGGACCGGTAAATGAAATAGGGGAAATGTACTTAAATATAGAGTAATAACTTTTCCACATATTATACACAATAAAGTTATTGACACGGGCATTAGAAAACTATATTATCATTACAACGTTCCTTTTCTAGAGGGGCTGGAACGCTAGAAGTCTGTGGATAAAATATTATATGTGTGTATCCTTACAGACGGCTAGAAAAAAGATAACTCTCAATCACCCCCAAACAAAAAACGCTCGAAAGAGTGTTTTTTGTTTTTTGTGATATAGTCATATTTGTATTGTCTCCTTGCAGGTCCTTGCGGGTTCGACCCGCTTAGCGGGTCGAACCCGCAATAACTTAGTCTTACAGTTTTTAATTTACATTAGAGGTCTTTCATCTTAAAATTAAATTAATGGCAAAAAAAAGTTTACAAAAGTTCAGTATAAGAAGTTCTCTGCATAAGGCGTTTATTCCCAGCTATAGAAATGCGCACCGCCCTCATGCCTTCAGGCACTTTATGCTATCCATATACTCTGTTGCTCTCATATTATCTCATCTGAGCTTTGGAATTATTCAGTACACACCCCTCGCAACAAACCCGGAAAAGCTGGCAAACAATGTTTTGGCAGAGATTAATACGGAAAGAATAAAAAATAACGAACCAGCCCTGGTAGAAAACAGGCTTTTGAGTACCGCGGCAAAAGATAAGCTTAGGGATATGTTTGAGAAAAACTATTGGGATCATACTTCGCCCGATGGAGAAAGGGCATGGAGTTTTATAAACAAAACCGGATACTCTTATTCTATGGCGGGCGAAAATCTTGCCCGGGGTTTTATATCGGCAAATAGTATGGTAAAAGCCTGGATGAACAGCGAGACTCATAGAAAAAACATTCTAAATGAATCCTTCACTCAGACGGGCATTGCAGTGGGGAATGGAGTAATAGAAGGGAAAGAAACCACGGTAGCCGTTCAGATTTTCGGTATTCCTTCTGTTGCCTTCGCTCAAAGCAATGCAATGGTTGCCGGAGAAAGGTCCGTATCACCGAGCTTTAGCCTGTCTAATCCTATGAACAAATCTCAGATACCTTATTTTATTATTTATCTGCTTATTTTCGGTCTAATAGTATTTGATGGTATCATGCTTCGCATTAATAAAACCCACAAAAACAAAAAACACCTGTTTGCCTTTAGGGCGTCTCTTGGTTTCAGTACGGCGGTATTGGTCGTCTTATGTATAAGCCTTGTTCAGATCTTGTAATCATACTCTTGCGATAAGCTTGTTTTTCAAATACAATACATACTAGCTAGCCGTTATTCTGAACCCTCTGCCTGACTGAATAGTCATTTGGGCGGGAATTGAATTTATAAAAAATAGATTCCGGGTCAAGCCCGGAATGACAACCTGGTAAACAAAAGGATGATATGAAAGATTTAATCATTATCGGTACCGGCCCGGCAGGGCTTTCAGCGGCAATATATGCCGCCAGATACAAGATGAATACACTAACTATCGGCAAACTTCATGGCGGAACCATCACAGAAGCGCACTTAGTAGAGAACTACCCCGGCGTGGGAGAAATAACCGGTACAGAACTCGGACAAAAAATGATGGTCCAGGCAAAAGATCTTGGAGCAGAAGTAGCCGCTGACTCTGTTCAAAAAATTACAAAAGGAAACAAACGCTTTATTATACATACAGAAAACAATAAGTATGAAACAAAGAGAGTGCTTTTGGCTATGGGCGCCGAAAGAACAAAGCTGCACATAAAAGGAGAGGACGAGTTTTTGGGAAAAGGTGTGGCATACTGCGCCACCTGTGATGGCCCTTTTTTCAAAGGAAAAATCGTTGCCATAGTCGGCGGAGCAAACGCCGCAGTAACGGCGGCAGTATATATGGCAGATATCGCAAAAAAAGTTTATCTAATCTATCGCGGAGACAAACTAAAAGCCGAGCCGGCGTGGATGGAGCAGCTAAATAAGAAAAAAAACATTGAAATCATTTATAAAGCCAATGTCAGAGAGGTTGCAGGAAGCAGTAAGGTTGAGAGCGTGAAACTGGATAATGGCAAGTCTATAGAACTAGATGGCATCTTTATAGAAATCGGCTCCACTCCAAACAAGGCTCTAATCAATGATCTGGATTTAAAAACTGATGAGAAGGGTTATATAAAGGTAGACTCCGAGATGAAAACAAGTGCAAAAGGCGTGTGGGCGGCAGGTGACATCACTACAGGCAACTTTAAGTTCAGGCAAGTGGTAACAGCGGTGGCGGAAGGCGCTTTAGCTGCATATAGCGTATATCTTGATACTAAGAAACAGAAAAACTAAAAAATAGAAGGGCTAAAAAAACAGAGGGGAAGAAGAACTGAAGGGCAGAAAGACTGAAGAACAGAGAAACATGGCCCATATTCTTTGCTGTCATTCCGGCTTGTCTGCCCGTTTCGAAACTTCAGTACAGGAAGGTCAGGAATTTTTTTATCTGCCAACAGGCAGACATTTTTATTTAAATTTTTAAAGTTTGAGTTTTGATTTAACTACAATTTACGCTTAACCCGCAAAAATCACGCTTAAATATAGAGTTTGATTATTTTTCCTTTATATAGGTATAATCTCTTGTTTTGTGCTCAACTCGTGCTTGGGAATTCGTATTTTGTTCTTGACAATACTTATTTTGTGCTTCATCCTATGCTTACATATAGTTATTAAACCAAAAAGGAAAGGAGGTGATAGATATGGCAGACGAAGATGTAGTAATAGGTTATTGTGTAAAGTGTAAAGAAAAAAGAGAAATGCAGGATGCTGAGGAAGTTACCATGAAAAATGGCCGAAAGGCTATGAAAGGTAAGTGCGGTACTTGCGGAACAGGAATGTACAAGATTCTAGGTAAGGCCTAAGTTTTTAGAACTTCTTAGGTTCTTATTTTTTAAATAAACAATTCGGAATACTCCGAGTTGTTTATTTATTGTGATACCTATGTCATCCTGAGTAAGTGAAATTTCGACCAACAAAGACTGTCTTTTTAAAAGACAGTCTTTATGCAAAAGTTCAGAAACATATTGGACTCTGGCAAGGAGTCTTAACATGAAAC
>CAZTWZ010000088.1:0-3417 GCA_964617835.1 uncultured Candidatus Saccharibacteria bacterium
TGCCGCAGCATTTTTTATATTTTTTTGCCGCTTCCGTCCACGCACTGATTTTAAAAAAATTAGTACGAAATTCCGCTTGACTGGCTTATTTTAGGCGTTTTTACCGCAACATTTCTTGTATTTTTTTGGTTTACCTGTGTTGGGGTCTGTTGCTCCGCATGGACAGGGGTCGTTTCGGCCGACTTTGTTCTTTTTTACTATAGTTTGGTTTTTTTCAGATTGGCGGGTTGACTCTTGCCTCATTACAGAAACATTTTCTTTGAGGCCCTGTGGCTTCGCCGGTTCTTTAGGCTTTACCTCGGGAATCACTTGTGTATCAGTGGTTTCTATGGCGCCTTCTGCCATATTTGCAAGCCGTGACCCCATCTCTGCTTCAGGTCTCTGAATTCTGATTTTGAAGATAGTATTTACTATCTCGCTTCGGATACCTCCCAAGAGCTGCTGGAACATTCTATAAGATTCTTTTTTATATTCGACCAGCGGTTCCATTTGGCCATATGCTCTAAGCCCTATCCCCTCACGCAGGTGATCTATGGCATCAAGGTGGTCTATCCAGAAAGTATCAATAACATGAAGGTATAAGGACTTTTCTATGTTTCTCATAATTTCCGGTGTGAATTCTTTTTCCCTTTCTTTATATTGAGCTTCCAGATATTGAATAGCCAGGTCTGTTACATTTTCCAGGTTTTCTTTTTTTATTTTATTTTTAAATTTGTTATCTGTTGGCACAATAGCATCAAAGTTTTTTATAAAGCTGTCATAGTCAAACTCTTCTGTTTGGGCATTTATGTTTTCATTAACCAAAAATTCCACTGATTCAGAAAGGTCTTCAAGTATTTCTTTCTTTAGGTCGCTGCTTCCCAATATCATTCTGCGTTTGCCATATACGTATTCACGCTGTTTGTTCATCACATCATCATAGTCAACTAAGTGCTTTCTGATATCAAAGTTATGCCCTTCTACTTTTCTCTGGGCTGACTCCAGAGATTTTGAAATCATTTTATGCTGGATTGGCTGATCATCAGGAAGCTTTAAACGTTCCATAACAGAGCCGATTCTGTCTGAACCGAATATCCTCATGAGGTCATCTTCTATAGATACATAGAACTGAGTAGACCCCGGGTCTCCCTGTCTTCCACATCTTCCCCGAAGCTGGTTGTCTATTCTTCTTGCCTCGTGTCTTTCACTGCCAACAACGTGCAGACCGCCAAGGTCCGTGACGCCCTTTTCAAGAACGATATCAGTACCTCTTCCAGCCATGTTTGTTGCTACTGTTACAGCACCTTTTTGTCCGGCTGCCGCTATAATCATAGCTTCTTTTTCGTGGAACTTAGCGTTTAAAACTTCGTGCTTCACACCACTTCTCTTTAGCATATCTGAAAGCAGTTCGTTTCTTTCAATAGAAACAGTACCTATTAGTACCGGCTGGCCCTTTTCCTGTCTTTCTTTTACGTCTTTTACTATTGCCTTAAACTTTGCTATTTCTGATTTATAGATAACATCATTCAAGTCCTTTCTAATATTTGGCTTGTTTGTGGGGATAACAGTTACATCCAGTTTATAAATTTTGTGAAATTCCTCTGCTTCAGTCTCGGCAGTCCCTGTCATTCCGGAAAGCTTTATATAAAGACGGAAATAGTTTTGGAATGAAATGGTGGCAAGCGTCAGTGACTCTCTTTTTATCTCTACTCCTTCTTTGGCCTCTATGGCCTGATGCAATCCTTCGGAATATCTTCTGCCTTGCATAAGGCGGCCCGTAAACTCATCTACTATTATTACTTCACCATCCTTAACCACATAATCCCGGTCTTTTTTAAAAAGCGCTACGGCTTTTAAGGATTGTTCTATGTGATGAACAGTCTCTATCCCGCCCTCTTCATATACGTTCGTCATACCAAGCATACGCTCCATTTCACTAATACCGTCATCAGTTAAGGAAACAGCTTTTTGTTTTTCGTCTACTACATAGTCCTTATCTTTTTTCAGTTTTTTGGAAAGGTCAGCGAACTGATAGTATTTATTTGTAGACTCTTCTGCGGGGGCGGAGATTATAAGGGGAGTTCTGGCTTCATCTATTAAAATAGAGTCAACTTCATCGACGATAGCGAAGTTTAGCGGTCTTTGCACCATTTGGTCTAGAGACTGAACCATATTGTCACGAAGATAGTCAAAACCAAACTCATTATTCGTGCCATATGTAATATCTGCCCCATAAGCTTCTTTTCTTGTAACGGGTCTCATATGTTTTGTTTTGTCGTCCAGGGCATTTTCATCTTCAAATTTTTCGTCATATATAAAGGCCTGGTTATGAATAATAACTCCAACACTTAAACCCAGTCCATTGTAAATAGTTCCCATCCAGCCGGCATCACGCTTTGAAAGGTAGTCGTTTACGGTGACGATATGGACTCCGAGACCTGTGAGAGCGTTTAGTGACGCTGCAAGTGTGGCAACAAGGGTCTTTCCTTCACCGGTTTTCATTTCTGCGATTTTTCCGTTGTGCAGAACATACCCGCCAACGATTTGAACATCAAAATGGCGCATTTTCAGTTTTCTTTTTGATACTTCACGGACCAGGGCAAAAACTTCGGGCAGGTATGGTTCCAAAATATCATTTATCTTTTTCTTGATCGCTTTCCTGTCGGTACTGTTCTTGCCATTCTCGTAACCATTCTCACCGAGCCTGGATGGGAGATGAGGATCTTTCTCTATTTTTTTTTGGATGTCTTCTCTTATCTCGGCAACTCTTGTCTTTATTTTTGTATCACTAAGCTTCGCTGCGCTGTCTTCAAGCGAGTTTACTTTATCCACAATAGGACGTAGTTTTTTTACTTCTTTTTCATTCGGATCACCGAATATCTTTTTTAGAAACATATTTTTCCATGTCATCCTGAACTTGATTCAGGATCTATATCAATAAAATCTGGATTCCGGATCAAGTCCGGAAGGGCAAACAGGATTAACCGCGCCTGAAAAGCCGTCTTGCCGCTTCTTTGCTTCTTGCAAACCTCTTCTTGGGACTGTTCTTTCCCTTTACTTTTCTGAGCTCTCTTGAGGTCTTTCTTTCCATCTCGTCTATGGCGGCAAATATGTTTTTGCCTTCGCCTTTTGCCACAATATCTTTGCCGGGAATTTTAACCAGTACTTTTGCCACGCCTGCCCTATCTTCTGTTTTATTGTGATCTTCCTCTAGCGCCAGATCAACTCCGATTATGTCTATTCCGTACTTTGAAAGCTTACCTGTCTTTTCTCTTGCATATTTTTTCACATCGTCAGTTAAGACAGTTTCCACTCCCCTGATATCTATTTGCATATCATCCCCTTTCTGTCATTCCGGACTTCCTGTCCGAATTCAGGCGGGAATCCGGAATCTATATTAATATTTACCGGATTCTAAAGTCAAGTTCAGAATGACAA
>CAZTWZ010000089.1:0-3395 GCA_964617835.1 uncultured Candidatus Saccharibacteria bacterium
GACACCTGATGAAGTCTTTAGAAGGAATTGCATTTTGGATTAGAACTTAAGTCTTTAATAAACCCTTTCTTAAATTTCTGGAAATCATTTGCTTCAATTGATTTTCTGATATCTTCCATCAACCTCATTGTAAAATGCAAATTATGAATAGTTGTTAAGCGTATACCCAAAACTTCTCCCTCACGAATGAGATGCGCTACGTAGGAACGGGAAAAATTCTGGCACGTATAACAGCCACAGCCTTTTTCAATCGGATTTAAGTCAGAAAGAAACTGTGAATTTAGGAGGTTTAGCTTGCCCTGATATGTCCATATGGTCCCGTTTCTTGCAAGCCGCGTTGGCAGAACGCAGTCAAACATATCTATACCCCGCTCTACTGCATTTAGCATATCTTTTGGGAACCCAATGCCCATAAGGTATCTTGGTTTTTCTTTTGGAAGATACGGCTCTACTGTTTCTAGCATTTCATTTCTTGTTTTTTCCGATTCACCAACCGCAAGGCCGCCTATAGCTATTCCGTCAAAATCAAGCCCAGAAATAAGCCTTGCTGATTCTATTCGTAAACCCTTATAAGTTACACCCTGGACTATACCAAAAAGTGCTTGCTCATAACCATACATTGCTTTTATTTTTTTATGTGTTTTTAGACATTCTTTTGCCCATCTGTGAGTTCTATCCATTGCCTCTTTTGCATACTTTTTATCTGAATCTGCCGGAGCGCACTCATCAAAAACCATCATTATGTCGGCTCCTATCTCTTTTTGCATCTTTATAACTGACTCTGGTGTGAAAAAGTGCTTAGAACCATCAAGGTGAGACCTAAACTCTACCCCATCTTTTTTTATTTTAACTAATGCCCCTCTGTCATTCTCGTCATTCGACTCTGAGGTGAGCTCATCGCTCAGACTCGAAGAGCGAAGACGGGAATCTATCTTTTTTGAACCACTGCCAAGCGAAAAAACCTGAAAACCGCCGCTGTCAGTAAGGATAGGACCATCCCAGCCCATAAACCTGTGAAGTCCTCCATGTTTCCGGATAACCTTTGTACCTGGCCTCAAATATAAATGGTAGGTGTTACCTAGTATTATGCTTGCGTTAATATCTTTGACATCTTTTGGCGAGAGTGTTTTTACTGATGCCTTAGTTCCCACAGGCATAAACGCCGGTGTTTCTACTTCACCATGAGCAGTAGTAATTTTACCAATCCTTGCCTTGCCATCTTCTTTTTTGAACTCAAATTTAAATTTTCGCATTTCTATATAACAAACAATTATCTACCTCTCTAAACCGATGTAGGGAGGTAATTATCTTCTTATTGTAACTCCTTTGTATTTCAATTTTTTTGTTCTTTTGGAGGGGGTAGTTTTCTTCGGTTTTTGCAACCCGGAACTTTTTTGGAATCCAAATCCGCACTTTGCGCTAAGTCTACCTATGGCGGATGAACTCATCCCAGTTTCTACTATTATATCAGTATAAGATCGACCCGCATCAAGCATTTTAAGTACTTTGTATCTCCTGGCAATGTCATTAATCTCTCTAGTTGTTAGTACTCTGTCAAAAAGCAACTCCACTTCCTCTGGTTTTCGTGTATCTACAAGCAAACTAACCACATCTTCTACTTCTTTTTTATGCCAAATCAATCGTTTGTTCATATCTAATACCTTCTCCATCTTAATTTACTTATTTAAGTATATCATACTTCGCTAAACCGATGTAGGGAAGTGAAATAATTTCAGTTTTAGGATGGTATTTTTTAAATCAAAAACAAAAAGAGAGTCAGATATAGCTCTCTTTTTGAAATCGAAACGATTATTTTAGCTCTACTGTTGCGCCGGCTGCCTCAAGCTTTTCTTTTGCGGCTTCCGCATCTTCCTTCTTCACGCTTTCTGCAATTGTTTTTGGTGCATTATCAACTAAGTCTTTTGCTTCTTTTAGCCCAAGAGTTTGATTAATCTCTCGTACGGCCTTGATGGCACCAATCTTATTACTTCCCGCGCCAGTCAAAACAACCGTGTAAGCCGACTTCTCTTCCTTCTCTTCAGCCGGAGCACCTGCTGCTGGACCACCCGCGACCGCTACTGGAGCTGCTGCCGATACACCAAACTTCTCTTCCAAAACCTTAACAAGTTCCGCCATTTCAAGAACGCTCATCTCTTCGATGGTTTTTACAAGATCCTTGAATTTCTTTGGAACCTCTACATCTTTTTTGGGTTCTTTCTTTTTCTCTTCTTTAGGCTCTTCGGCTGGTTTTTCTTCCTTTGGAGCTTCTTCAGCTTTAGGCTCCTTACCCGAATCTTCAGAATCGGGTTCTTTCTTTTCATCAGCCTTCTCCTCGGTTACTTCCTCCTCGCCTGTCGTAGCTTCAGCGGATTCGGGTTTAGTTTCTTTAGCCTTTTCTTCTTGCTGCTCTTCTTGCTTTTTTTCGTCTGCCATTTTTTCCTCTCTCACCCTTCAGGGGTGATCCCGACCGAAGCGTCGGGACTTCATTAATATTATTTTAATCTTTGAATAATTATTCACTTCATATCAATTCCCTATCTAGGTCGGGAATGACAATGGGCCTAAGTTTTTTGTTCGCGAATTGCGTCCAAAACACCCACTACATTTCGAAGGTTTGCATGCATCACACCTACGAAGTTTGAAACAGGTGCATTTATGGAACCTATCATTTTAGCAATAAGCTCTTCTCGAGATGGCACCTGTGCCAAACTATTCACCATAGGAACATCTATGTTTTTTCCTTCCAGTATTCCACCGATAATTTCCAGTGATTCATGATTTTTCGCAAAGTTATAAACCACTTTTGCTGGAGCTACCTCATCATCATATCCAAATGCAACTGCTACTGGATGATTTTCAAGCTCCTTGGCATCGATATCAAGTTTGGCCTCTTTGATAGCTAGACCAAAAAGAGTATTTTTAACCACCTTAAACTCTATGCCCTTTTCTCTAAGATTGTTTCGAACCTCGTTAATCTCTTCAACGGATAACCCTTTATAGTCAGTAAAAACTGCCGCTTTGGACTTACCCAGCTTTTCAGCCAAACTTTCAACTAGTTCTTCTTTTTTCTTTCGTGATATTGCCATCGTCGCTTCATTCCTCTCTTAAATTACTAATCTTAGACTAATTTACAAATTATACTTATGCTTAATAATTTGTAGATTTGTTTGGGATTCGTAATTCGTAGTCTGAAATTAAAAAATCTTTGGATTTTCCAAAGACATTATAAATTTCTATTATGAAATTTTTACCTCGGTAGCAAATTTAATCCGCCAATTGCCGGAAGCTACTGTCTTTGGTCAAAAACTATATTAACAAATATTTTAGGATGCGTCAACATTTTGTTACGGTCCATAACATATTGGACTTTTTAATAGGTATAAAGTTATTCACAT
>CAZTWZ010000090.1:0-3382 GCA_964617835.1 uncultured Candidatus Saccharibacteria bacterium
TATTTTATCTGCTTTTTAAGGAGAAAAAACCACAGAAAAAGTTCCATTAGACCAAGTTTCCGGAGATCTTCTAAACTCTAAGCCCAGGAATATTGCAAAAGCTTGTTCCTGGGCTTTTTATATTACTCGCTTCTTTTTACTGCTTGCCACAAAGCAAAAGTTTGTGACATAAGCACCGTATCGTTAGATGTCCTTAATTTTACGAAGTCAACGGCTATATCGTACTGTTCTTTGGTCATAAGAATTGGCTCTCCCAAACAAACAACCGACATCGCCGCCAATAACTTATTTACATTCCCATCTTTAAATTTCCATGAGAATGTCTCTTCCCAATATTTAACCTCAGCCTTTTTTTCTAGATTGGTAGTAATATTAACAATCTCTTTGTATCGTGGCAGGATTTCATAATTTCTTACCAACGAGCGTAAAATCAAGTCATCACCTGTTTTCGGCTTCATAAGAAAAATACAACCGTTTGGAGTCGTAAGTTTCAGAAAATTATCTATGAACTCACCGTACACATTAAAACCACAGTAAATAAAATCAAATTTATCTCCAAGAGAAAAAACTCTTTCCAAAGAGAAAACATTATCTTGAATGGTTTTAACCTTCGGATTTTTAAGCGAATCAATCTGATTAAGAGCATCCTCATTTGAATCTATGCAGATTATCTCACTAGCCGAATCGGAAAAATATCTTTGCAGCCAGCCATAAACTCCGCATCCCATATCTGCCATTAAAATTTTGTCTTTGCCTCCTCGATTTTTTGTATCTACAATTGCACGCCTAATTAAGTCAATATACTCGTCTATTCCTTGCCACCGATTATCTTGAAAAGACAAGTAATCACAAGCTTCATAATAACCACGACTTGTTGAGAATTGCTTATAAAAAGCAACGTAATTTAAGTAATCAGTTTTCATAGATTTTTGAACTCAATGATGGACAAAATATCTCCAGATATTCCTCGAAAAATTTTAAAATCTCTCTGTTTTCATTTTTCAGTCGTGAATCCACTAACATTGGCTTGATAATTTCCGGGAGATCATTAAAAAGAATGAGCAGAATTTTTCTAGTATTTCCGCGCTCAATAAGATTTTCTATATCTCTTCTTTTCTCTAGAAGAACACTTTTAACATCTTGAATATACTTTTTGGCAGAGTAGTTTTTGAGACTATAAATAAAATCGTTGAATTTTTTCAGCTCCTCTTTTGCTTGCTTAAAGGTAGAACTCCACTCGTAATCCTTGTGTGGCGTACCAAAACTCAATAACAACGCGACCCTCGCAGTTTCCGGTCCCGCTACCTCGATCAATTGAGATAAGGTTATACCATGACCACGCGATGCAGAATCTACTTGGCCGTTTTTAGTAATTGAACCGAGAAAAAAGTATTCGTGCGTTGACAGGTTTTCCGGCAACAAGATTGTTTCTGTGTATATCTTTTTTGCTATCCAATTTTGCAGGTGTCTTTCAACAATAAATTTACCAACCGGCAGAATTTTCTGTAAATTTGAATAAAGTACACCAACAATGGCCACAACTTTTTTATCTGGGTCTTCCACTTTGTGCAAAAGTTCTTTGAAAATATCTCGTACGTTTGACTGATTGATTTCTAATTTTTTCAAGCAGGGATATATCGCATTAAAAATACTAAGAAATTCGGCATCAAACATCGGATCTATAACATATTTGCTAATACCTGTGCCAATTGAGTTACTACGCTCAAATGACCACTCAGTATCTAATTTCTCCAGAGATTCAGCAACCATGACCTTTGTAGTCGGCGGCGAAAATTTCGTTTCATTTAGTCGTTTTAGAGCCGGATCTCTAAATAGCGGGTTAGAATAATCTAATGATTTATTGCCATTATGAGCTGCGATAAACCTTTTTTCTGTATAAACATCGAAGACGGCACGCACAAATTCTTGATACAATCGATGGTTCGTATTGAAATAGTTATCATAATCACAGCTTATTTGAATACTTTGCAAATCCCCTAAAATTACATCACTAAAATAATCTAAAACATTTATTGGATCTGTAAATAGATTTAAATTCTCCTTTGGAATATTATAAAAGTTGAAAATGAGATCTAATATTTTGTTATCCGCTTCATCAAGTTCTCGTTTCTGTAAAAATTTAGACACAGCATTAGTAATCTTAAAAACCGTCGAGCCGCTATAGTGCATGCAAATCGGAAAACGGACAGAGTATCCTTGTTTTCGTTTCCATCTAGACCAAACATCAGCCAATACAAAAATCCTCGCGTGGCTTAGACTTAATGGGCACACGGGATGCATATGGGCAATATCAAGGAAATATTTTTTCTTCTCCATAACTCATGTAAATAACGGCTTTATCTTTTCAAAAATTTTCTGATGTCCTTTCTCGTTAGGATGAATGCCGTCCTTAGAAAGTAGTTTTAGATAATCAGATTTCAACCATTCTCCGGCTACATTCAAAAAAGAGATGTTTCCTTTTTTACACTCTTCGCCGATAACTTTTCCATACATTTTAATTTTTTCATTCAGAAAATATACGTTGTCTAAGGGTGCCGTTTTTTGCTCATTAACTGGGGTTAGCCCAACAAAAACGATGTGGTCGGTATATTTACTCGCACCTTCAATAAGTTGTCCTATATTATTTCTAAAACTCTCTTCGCTTGTGATAGAATTATCTTTGGATTCAGGGCATTTTGCATCGTTTAGGCCAACCGCAAAAATAATAGAGGATCGGTCGTCGGGATAATTTTTTTTACATCTCGCTTCAGCCTCAACTGGAAATCGCTTAATGACTTCATTACTTGAATCTCCTGGAATACTCAAATTATGGACAAGTGTGAAATCCTTATCTTTGATATCAAGAAATTGAGCAAGGAGAGATGGCCATGATTTTATTTTACCTACTTTCCTCCCCGCGGCTATGCTGTCTCCAAAAATTAGTATGTTGTACATAGATAAATTTATTACTTCATTAAATCGTCAATGCTAACTCCAAGCCCTTTCGCGATTTTTGCGACAGTTTGGATTGACGGCTTTGTTATCACATTTGATTCAATTTTGGTTAGTGTTGTGTAGGGAATATCGCACTTACGGGCAAGAGCGTCTTGCGTCAGCTCTTGCTTGTTTCGCAAGGTCTTTATTTTATCCCCAATTTCTTTACTTTGCTTATTTTCCATAGTATGATAGTATTAGTATGAGCGTTTATTTAAACCCTCATCACTATACTAACATGAAATCAATTTTTATACAACAAATTTTATCAGGGAGTTCCTTTGTGTCGCCCGCGTTGGGTGGTGTGGGACAAGGGCGATTAAATATAGATAATAATTTTCCGCCGAAAAAAACTGGGCGTCGTCCAAGCAGGCGGGCAAAAATTGGG
>CAZTWZ010000091.1:0-3350 GCA_964617835.1 uncultured Candidatus Saccharibacteria bacterium
ATATTTTTTATACTCTCTAAGCTGTTCTTCCAGGTCTCTTATTTCTTCCTCTTCCTCGGGGGCAAGTGTCGGTAAAACTGCCTGACTCTTTAAATACAAAAGCTTTGAAGCGACTATTAAAAAATCAACCAAGTTTTCATTTGTTGCATCAATTTTTTGTATCTCTTCCAAATAGGAATTAGTAATATGGGCAAGAGATATTTTGCAAATATCAAGCTTTTCTTTTTCAATAAGGCTTAAAAGAAGATCTAGGGGCCCTTCAAATTGTTTTGTTTTAACTTTTTGCATTTTACTTCCAGGGTTCTGGACAAGCCAGAATGACTAAATTATTTGAATTTTGTTTGATGTTGTTTTGTCCTTTAGTTTTTATGTCGTTTACGGTCTTAAACGATTAATATCTCTCGGGAAGAGGCTTGCCTCACGGACATTTTTTAAATTGAGAAATTTCATAGTCAATCTTTCTAACCCATGGCAAAACCCGCCATGTGGCGGTATGCCGTACTTGAAAATACTCAAGTAGTCTTCAAATCCTTCCAGCGGCATATTTCTTTCTTTCATTTTCTTAATATAGTCATCATAGAGATGTAGTCTTTGGCTGCCGGTTGTTACTTCAAGTCCCCTGAAGAGGAGATCAAAGCTCAATGTCTCTTTTGGGTTTTTCGGGTCATCCATTGTGTAGAATGGCCGTTTTTTCGAAGGGTAATGAGTTATGAAAACAAAGTCGCTATCATATTTTTTTGTTGTGTATTCACAGATTAATTTTTCCTGTTTGGGATCCAAGTCTGGCGCGCTGATACACTTTTCTCCGTATTCTTTTTTTAATATTTCTTGGGCTTTGCCGAGTTTCATAACAGGTATTTTTTTATATTCAGGCAGTTTGGCTTTCAATATTTTAAACTCTTCCTCACAATTTTTTTGAAGTTGCTCTATTATGTATTTTATTAGGTCTTGATGTATGTCTATTAAGTCCATCCAGCTGTCTATAAAGCCTATCTCTACATCCAGACTCATATATTCATTTATATGTCTAGATGTTGCATGCGGTTCGGCGCGATAAACATAAGCTGTTTCAAAAACTCTTTCATATACCCCAGCCATGATCTGTTTGTAGAGTTGCGGACTTTGAGCAAGGAGTGCTTTTTTCTTAAAGTATTTTACCTCAAACATTTCTGCTCCGCCTGTTTCTGCTCCAGAACATACTATCTTTGGTGTGTTTATTTCTGTAAAATCTCTTTTTTCAAAAAATGTTCGAAAGGCATCTAGAATTGCAGCCTGAACCTTAAAGATTGCCCTTTGCTTGGGATTTCTAAGTGTGATTGGGCGGTTGTCAAGCAGTGTATCGAGGTTTACATTGAGTTCTTTTTTATTAATGGCTATAGGAATGTCTTCTTTGACTGGGGACATAATCTCTATTTTACAGTTGTGAAGTTCGGCGCCATGTGGAGCTCTTTTTTCTTTTATAACTTTGCCGGTGATTTTCACAACAGTTTCAGTGGTCAGGTCTTTTAACTTTACATTTTCCTTGGAGGTATCGATGACGGCCTGTGCTAAACCCTTCCTGTCTCTTATGACGAGAAAAGACAAACCTCCTAGCTTTCTAAGTTTATGTACCCAACCAGAAAGAGTGACTTTTTTTCCGATGTTTTTACTAATCTCTGTAGTTAATGTTCTTTGCATGTATCCCCTACTGTCATTCCGGGTTTGACCCGGAATCTAGTTTTTATCATATAGATTCTAAACCGAGTTTAGAATGACAAATAATTAATTTGTTCTTTTCATATTTAAAATTATAGCAAAGCAACTGGCTTTTAGCCAATGGATTTATATAGATTCCAGATCCCGCCTTCACTAAAGTTACGGAGTGGGCAAACGGGTCGGGAGTAACAAATAGGAAAAAATAAAAAATCCCTCAACAGGATTTATTTATCAATCGAATTAAAATTTAAAAAGTTCTATTTTTGAGGAATTTTTCCTTCTCTTGGCGGTGCCGCCAAAACATCGTTTGTTTTTTGTATCACATCAGAGAGAGTTGTTTGCGACTTTACTAAATATGCATCAGCTCCAAGTTCCTTACCCTTTTGAATATCTGATTCCTGGGAAAGCGCACTCATAACTATTACCTTTGTATTCTTTGTTTCCGGGGTAGCCCTTAAAATATCCAAGACATCAAACCCTGAAATTTTCGGCATCATAATATCAAGTATGATTATGTCTGGTTTTTCTTTAATCGCCACAGAAAGCGCCTGTTCACCGTCATCAGCAGTTGCAACTTCAAAATTTTCCGCTACAAAACGCGCAGAGTATATTTCCCTTAGAGCGATGTCATCTTCTACTAATAAAACTTTTACCATATTTGAACCTTTAAGAATATGTTACTTAAAAATAAGCTATATTGCAATATCTATTTTTGGGTAATAATAAATTAATCAGTCCAGAGCTCTTGGTATGGTGAAAAAAAACTTGGTTCCTTTTCCTTCAATACTTTCTACCCAGATTTTTCCTCCAAACGTCTCAACGATAGAACGCGTAATATATAGACCGAGCCCTGTTCCCCCCACTTCCCGTGTAGTCGTGTTATCTACCTGATAAAACTTCTCAAAAAGATGTTTTTGCCCGGATTCTGATATACCGACACCCGTATCAGCTATGCAGACAGTTGCGAAATCGTTATCATATTTTATAGAAACAGTGACGCATCCTTTTAATGTGAACTTCAGAGCATTTTCTACCAGATTATTGAAAACTTCTCTGATTTGCTCTTTATCGGCCAGGACATCCAGTGACCTGTCTATAACTTTTCCTTTGACCGCCATATTGGGACTGGAGCTAAACTTAAGCTCAACTCCCTTTTCTTTGGCCTTATTCTCAAATACCCCTATAACCTCTTCTGCTAGTTCTTTTAATGGGAAGCTGGTGATTTTATATTCAAGCTTCCTATCTTCTATCTTTGTTACGGCAAGGAGGTTTTTAATCAGGTTTGACATTGCATTTGCCGTGTTGAAAGCTTTTTCCAAATACTTCCTGCCCTTATCATCAACTTCGCAAACATTTTTATTCATTACCAGCTCAATATATCCCGACATAGCAGTAATAGGAGTTCTGAGTTCGTGTGAAGCAGTAGAAACAAATTCCGAGCGCATTCTCTCAGCTTCTTTTTTCTTTGTGACATCTCTAAATACACAAATAGTACCAGTTACTTTGTCGTCCATATCTTTAATAGGTGCATATGTTCCTTCCAGCTTTGTATCTCCTTGGCCTTTGCCAAAAAAACACAAATCATCACGTGTAATGTTTTCTCCCGTATTCCAGACAGCTAGCGCCGGACAATCTTTTTCGCAAATACTAACACT
>CAZTWZ010000092.1:0-3263 GCA_964617835.1 uncultured Candidatus Saccharibacteria bacterium
GTGAATAACTTTATACCTATTAAAAAGTCCAATATGTTATGGACCGTAACACTTTTTTGATTTTTAGACATAATTACTTTATAATTCTTTAAAGAAAGGAAGACTTATGGCAGAAGACATTTATATCAATCAAAGAAAAGAAAATCTTAAAAAGTTAGTTGAAGCAGGAGTAGATCCTTACCCGGCGAAAGGAGAGAGAACTCATCTTTGTATACAAGTAAAAAAGGAATTTAAAAAACTAAAAGGTCAAAAGGTTACGATAGTTGGGCGTATAATGACAAAGCGCGGACACGGGAAAATACTCTTTGCAAATATACAAGATGTTTCCGGTCAAACTCAAGGATTTTTTAGATTTGATAACTTAAAGAAAAACTATGATCTGCTAAAATATATAGACATAGGCGACTTCATCCAGGTGTCGGGAAAGGTTTTCAAAACTAAAGCCGGAGAAGAATCAGTAGAAGCCATGGAATGGAAATTACTTGCAAAAGCTATGAAGCCGCTTCCCGAAAAATGGCATGGGCTTAAAAGTGTAGAAACCAGGTACAGAAAAAGATACTTGGACTTTCTTACAAACGAAGAATCTCGAAATAAAATAATAACCAAAGCGCATATTATTGACTTTATCCGTAACTTCCTAAAAAAAGAGGGTTTCCAGGAAATCTATACCCCTTACCTAGAACTAACACCTTCCGGCGCAGCTGCAAAACCCTTCAAAACTCATCTGAACGCCTACAATATGGATATATATATGCGTATATGCATAGGAGAGTTATGGCAGAAAATGATGATTGTTGGCGGATTTGAGAAGACTTTTGAAATAGGGCAGGCCTTTAGAAATGAAGGGGTTGATAAAGCTCACAACCCGGAGTTTACAAATTGTGAATTTTATTGGGCATACGCTGACTATAAGGATCTTATAAAAATTACAGAAAAAATGATATCAGCCTTAGTTAAGGAAATAAATGGAAACTATGATCTTAACTATCAAGATATCAAGCTAAACTTCAAGCCGCCTTACCCCATTTTAACTTTTTCGGATGCTATGAAGAAATACGCTAAACTTGATATTTCCAAATTCAATACGAAAAAAGAATTAGAAAAAGAATTTAAAAAAAGAAACATCAAACTTGACCCTAGGCTTGGTGAGGGAAAACTCCTAGATATTCTATTTAAAGAAACAGTCAGATCAAAACTAATACAACCTGTATTTATCACGGACTATCCGGTAGAAACATCTCCTCTTGCAAAAAAGAATCCAGAAAACCCTGATACAGTTCAAAGGATGCAGCTTTTGATTGCCGGTGAAGAACTTTATAATGGATACTCAGAGCTAAACAATCCAGAGGACCAAAAAGAAAGATTTAAAGAGCAAAAAGAGTTCTTGAAAAAAGGAGACGAGGAAGCATTTCGTTCAGATAAACACTTTATAGAGGCGATGGAGTATGGTATGCCGCCGATTGCGGGAAATGGTATCGGTATAGAACGCCTGGCAATGCTTTTGACCGACTCGGCCGTCATGCGCGAGATTATAACCTTCCCCATAATGAAACCCGAGAAATAATCTTATGGTTTATTTTGAGAAATAAACCATAAATACCAAAAATAAAATGGTTTTGTTCGTAATTTTAACTAATGCAAAGTTACCCAATGAGGCATATATTATACCTGACTCCAGCAAGACGAGGGTACTTCTGCCCAACACTCCGGGCGAGTGAGTCTGGGGTCCAAGGAAGCCTACAACAAGGTTTCCTGGTATATATCTCAAATGAACGACGGCCCTTCCGTGCCGTCTTCATTGTGCCTATATAGCGTTTGCAAGGTTCGACCCGCTTGACGGGTCGAACCTTGCAGAGACTTGTATTTACTAGTAGTTCAAAAGTATACTACACTAATATATATTAGTGTAGTATAAGGATTCTGAAAATTTATTCATTGGAATTTAACCTGAACTGTACTATAATTTTAACTATGCTAGACATTAAATACATCCGCGAAAATCCTGAAAAGGTAAAAGAAAACAATAAAAATCGGGGAGTCAAGGTTGATATTGACCGATTTTTAGAGTTGGATAAAAAAAGAAAAGAGAAAATACAGTTTTTGGATGCACTAAGAGCTAAAAAAAATAAGTTCAAGAAAAAACCGAACAAAAAAGAAATATCCGAACTAAAAGAGACAAAAGAAAAACAAGAAAAAGTGTTGAAACAATCGATAGGTATTATTGAGCGTGAATGGAAGGATCTTTACTTAAAAATACCAAACCTGACTCATCCTGACTCGCCAATTGGTAGAGACGATAATGAAAACAAAGAAATAGAAAAGCATGGAAAACCTACAAAGTTTAACTTTAAGCCCAAAACACATGAAGAACTAGGTAAAGATCTAGACCTAATAGACTTTGAAAAAGCCGCAGAGGTAACTGGATCAAAGTTCTACTATCTCAAAAATGAAGCAGCGCTTCTTGAACTTGCCCTCATTCAATACACATTTGACGTTATCGCAAAACACGGATTTATACCAATGATAACCCCCGATCTGGCAAGTGAAACAGTATCGGGAAGTATAGGTTTTATCCCACGGGGACCAGAAACACAAGTATATTCTGTTGAAAATACTGACTTAACGCTAGTCGGCACCTCAGAGATTACCTTGGGCGGATATCATATGAATGAAGTCTTACCCGAGGATAAATTACCAGTTAAATATGGCGGCTTCTCACACTGCTTTAGGACAGAAGCCGGTTCATACGGCAGGCATAGTGCAGGCCTATATCGTGTACATCAGTTTTCAAAGGTGGAAATGTTTGTCTTTACTCTTCCTGAGAATTCAGAAAAAATGCATGAAGAACTTAAGAGTATTGAGATTGAAATTTTTAAGGGTCTCGACATTTCCTTTAGAGTTGTAGATATTTGCACGGGCGATCTTGGTGGCCCTGCCTATAGAAAATATGATTTAGAGGCTTGGATGCCATCAAAGGATAATTGGGGAGAAATAACCTCTACATCCAATACAACGGATTATCAGGCAAGAGCACTAAGTATAAAAGTAAAAAGAAAAAACGGCAAAAAAGAGTTTGTCCATATGTTGAATGGTACTGGGGTCGCTGTTTCCCGTGCATTGATCGCAATCCTTGAAAACTACCAGCAAGCCGATGGCAGTGTACTTATACCGAAGGTTTTACAAAAATACATGGGCGGAATAAAAATCATAAAACATAAGAAATAAAACATAAATTCTTGTCATTCTGAACTTGACTTTAGAAT
>CAZTWZ010000093.1:0-3230 GCA_964617835.1 uncultured Candidatus Saccharibacteria bacterium
ATTAAACGTTTGTCTCGGTTGCATAGAGTTGGGACTAACAGAGCTTGTAGATACCTTTGTAAGCGATTCTTCTGAACTTTTTGATCTTACATTTAAATTATCATCTGTAGGAATTAAGGCATCCAATCCTCTTCCCAATCCCCTGCTTCCTTTTACTGACATTTTATGTGTACCTCCTTTGCTAAGTTTTTATAAGCATTTGCTCCCTTGCCAAGCTTATCATGTTTAAATATGCTCTTGCCAAAACTGGGAGCCTCTGCAAGGCGAATATTTCTAGGCACTATCGTTTCAAAAACCTTGCCCGGAAAATGTTTTTTAACTTCACCCTCAACCTGTCTCGCCAAAACTGTTCTTTTATCATACATCGTGATAAGTACACCCAGCAAGTCTATTTGCGGGTTTAAACTTGATTTGATCCTCTGAACGGTATGAAGAAGCTGTCCAAGCCCCTCAAGAGCAAAATATTCCGCCTGAACGGGTATAAGTATGTTATCTGATGCTGTAAGTCCATTGACCGTAAGAAGTCCAAGCGATGGCGGTGAATCCATAAATATGTAGTCATAATCATTTGATATTTTAGAAAGAGCATTCTTTAGCTTATGTTCACGCGCAAGATGAGAAACAAGCTCTACTTCTGCAGCAGCTAGAACTTGAGCAGACGGAATAATGTGAAGATTATCGTATTTTGTTTTATAAATCGCTTCTTTCGGATGTATCTCATTAATCAAAATGTCATAAAGAGACCTCTTCACTATATTCCGATCTATCCCGATACCGCTAGTAGAGTTCCCTTGCGGATCTAGGTCTATTAAAAGCACCTTGTTGCCTTCATTTGCAAGATATGCCGACAAGTTCATAGCGGTTGTAGTTTTTCCAACTCCACCCTTCTGATTTGTAATAGTTATAATCCTGCCCATAGTAAACTCCATCATAGCAGAAAACCCCCCATTTGAACAATCCAATAACCTTTCTCCTTATATTTCGGTACAACACAACACCAGGTGTAGTTTGACTAGAGACATCGGGAAACTATGGGTTTTCCAAAGTGAGATGTTTTATGATATTCAACTCTCTCTGATGTTTTGCCTGATTAAAAATAAACTCTTTATATTCAGAAGGAGATTTGAAATTTTCTAAAACAATTTCCGGTTCAATAAATCTATAAGTATCTTTTCCCAAATAATCATTGAGTGAAGAAAATTTATAACCTTCTAAATCATTTATTTTTACTACATAGGATGAGCTGGGGTTTAAATGGATATATCTGGAAACATGACTTAGCTGATCATCAGTCTCTACTCTAATTGATTTAAATGCCGACTGAAAAAGCGGTCCCGATCTTCTATGTTTGGTATTAAAATATTTCGCATAACTATTCTGAAAATTTCTCATGAAAGATTGAACACCCTCTTTTCTCGCTTGCTGTAACAAAAGATGGTAGTGGTTTTGCATTAGACAGAATGCCAGAATGTTAACATATGGATTATTTTCTTTTTGGAAATTTTTAAACATACTTTCTCTTTCTTCAAGCTTTAACCGGTAAAAATGAGAATAAGGTACAACTGACTCATACCTTGAAAAATCAATTAAATTTATGAATCGCTTATAATCATTTTGAGTAATAAATATAGGCGAGTGGTTTACACCTCTATTGACCACGTGATATATTTCGTTATCTGTAAAAATTGTTTTTCTGTATGGCATAACATTAATATATCACCTACATCCCGATGTTTCAATACAAAACAACACCAGGTGTATTTTCACTAGAAACATCAGGATGTTATATTGTAGATTTGATTTTTTTCAAGTTCTCTATGTATGCCCTGCTTTGAGCTTTAACCGTATCTCCAACCCCATCATCATCAAGCACTGCCTCATGACGAGATATACTCTCTGATATATTTCCTCCTATCTCTGCCTTTAGCACTTTCTGTATATCCTTAAAAACCGAGCTATCTTTTAATTCTTCTGCATTACCATCCATTATTTCAATCCCTAGCATTATAACCCTTGCCTCTTCTGTTGCGCTAAGGGTAATCTCTGCACTTATAGCCGTATCCAGAGAACCCGCGCTCTTTCTTTCTGCCAATGTCGCCTTAGGTGCATATTTTATTCTTGTAGAATTTTCTGCATTCTTTTTATAAGGCTCTCTTGTATTATTAATACCAATGGACACTTCTTCTGAGCTTCCATCTTCAAGCTTTTCTACACTTACTGTGCCAACCACATCGGTTCCGTTTTTATAACGATCATATTTTGAAGCCATAAATAAAGTCATATTTTCACCTAAAATCTGTGTATCGCTTGAATTCGCCAAGAGTATAAGGCTTCTTCTGTATGCTTCTGAAAACCTTGCCATTTTACTAGCAGGATCTTTTTCTTGATGAGAAATTTTTTTCCTATCATTCGGATCTGTAACTGATGGACAGCTAAGCGTAGTTTCTATAAATTTATCTCCGCCTCCATAATATCCAATCAACTCATCAATGCTCTCGTCATACTTTTCGAGAAATTGACCTATCATTTTCTTTTCTACGGTCGTATACTGCCTTTGTTCTGACTCCCCGCCTTCTCTTGCCCTTTCCCTTAAGACACTATCAATAGCTCTTTCACTTGTTGGGTCACACAGTGGTGTTTCCATGCTTTCAGGCATATTCATATTCAACGCTCGTCCTCCGGATGATCCCGATTTGAACATCGAGACTTCCTTATTATTTACCTAGCCATTATATTATATTAAGGATTATAATTATTTTACGCTTATCTTTTCAATCTGTATCTTTGTTAACTTTTGCCTGTGGCCTGTTTTCTTTCGGTAGTTTTTCTTCGGCTTGTACTTTAAAACTACTATCTTATCTGCCTTCTCCTGAGACACAACCCTTGCATTGACTTTAGCGTCCTTTACGTTTGGCTGACCAACTTTAACCTTATCGCCATCAGCAACAAGAAGGACTTCATTAAAATCAACGTTCCTGCCCTCTTCTGCATTAATCTTTTCAATATCAAAAATATCACCTTCGAAAACCTTGTATTGTTTCCCGCCGGTTTTTATAACTGCAAACTTTTTGTCTTCTTTCTCTGCCATAATTACTTCTTATGTCTTATTGATTATGTTTTATATCTTCATTAATCACTAAGAAATTATACTAAAAAATTTCCCATCCGTCAACAAATTTGGTCTAATGCACTTTTTTTGGTGGCTGAAACAGCCACTTTTTGTTAATATA
>CAZTWZ010000094.1:0-3228 GCA_964617835.1 uncultured Candidatus Saccharibacteria bacterium
CCCGTTGGTACTATCTTGACTTTAGTCGTACTAGTCGGGTTTTATTTGTTAATAGGGGGAATTGTCAGCATTGTTTCATCATTTATGGCAATAGGAGAAAAAGGGTCTTTATGGGGATGGAAGCTTCTTGCCGGATTATTTTCAGTCATCGTAGGTTTAATAGTTCTAAACAATCCTCTTTTTACAACTGTCTTAACGCCTGTAATGTTTATGTATATCGTTGCTTTCGCACTAGTTATAAACGGTATAGTAGATATGGCAGTCGGCAGACGCGCTTCTAGCGGTGAACATATATGGTCCTGGGGAGGTTTTGCGCTTGGAGCGTTATACCTAGTTTTCGGACTTACCTTGCTTGGCGCGCCGACCTATTATGCTACAGAGACAGTAGTCTCTATTGCCGGATGGGCGCTAATATTTATCGGTCTTCTTAATGCGGTATTCTCATTTGTCGCTAAAGGAGAACAGTAAGACTCTAGGAAAGGAGAAAGTATGGAAACAATAAGAGACATGTCTGCCAGCTGGTGGGTTGTGACCCTTCGAGGAGTTGTACTGGCTCTCATCGGGATAGCTTTTCTTGCATGGCCTGGAAAGTCTTTGATGATTATTACCTTATTATTGGGCCTAATGATATTGCTTGATGGTGTGCTTGCCGCTATAAGCGGTATTATAAGTATAGGCAAAGATAAGCATTGGTGGGTAACCTTGATACAGGGGGGCTTGGGTATAGCGATAGGACTGGCTATTTTAAGCTGGCCAGGTATAACGCTACAGCTCATTTTCTTCCTTGTAGCAATATGGATTATCATAAATGGCATACTATTTATGGTGTTTGCTATAGCGAGCAGAAAAGAGCATTACGGAAACTGGAATCTAACAGTCCTGGGTATAGTTGCTTTGGTTTTCGGTCTTGTCATTATGGCAAATCCGGTAGAAAGTGTTCAAATCTTGATGATTTTGGTAGGAATATACGCAATAATCTCAGGTATTATGAACATTGCTCTGGGTTTGGATCTCAAAAAGGTTCATTCTGATGCCAAAGTTCTGACTTCCTAAAGTGTAGGCAGATCTACAAATATAATAAGCGTCGCAATTTAAATCGCGACGCTTATTATATGTATACTTACTCTCACTTCTTTAATCCGCTATAATGGACAACATGGCGGATTTTTTAAATGACTTAAATGATATGCAGAAAGAGGCGGTAAAATGTACCGAGGGGCCTCTTTTAATCTTAGCTGGTGCAGGAAGCGGGAAGACAAAGACGCTTACATACCGTATTGCATACTTAATTTCAGAAAAGAATGTAGATCCTGAACGTATTTTAGCCGTGACATTTACCAACAAGGCATCCAAGGAGATGATTGAACGAGTAGATAAGCTGATTGGCTCAAAGGGTAGGCGACCCATCATGGGGACCTTTCATTCTATTTGCGTAAGAATATTAAGAAAAGAAGTAGGTGCTTTGGGATATAAATCCAGCTTTACTATTTACGATGACGGCGATTCCTTGCGGGCTGTAAAAATAGCAATGAAAGATCTTTCCATTGACGAAAAGAAGTTTAATCCCAAAACTATCAAAAACTATATTAGTTCAGCAAAGAATGAACTTATTAATGCGGAAGAGTATCAGGAATTAGCCCAGGGGTATATGCAGGAAAAGGCTTCAAAAGTATATTTTGAATATGAAAAAATTCTAAAAAAGGCTCATGCTTTAGATTTCGATGATCTCATAATGCGAACCGTAGAGATATTTCAGAAATTTTCCGAGACACTAGAGAAATATCAAAGGCAGTTCAAGTACATTCACATAGATGAGTATCAGGATACGAACCATGCTCAATATGTTCTTTCTAAGCTGTTAACCGAGAAATATAAAAACATCTGCGTGGTAGGAGATGATTGGCAAAGTGTGTACTCTTGGAGAGGTGCTAACTTTCAGAATATTCTAGATTTTGAGAAAGATTATTCAGATGCCAAAGCCATAAAGCTAGAGCAGAACTATCGTTCGACAAAAACCATTCTGGATGCAGCTCATCATGTGATAAAGAAAAATGAGAACAGGAGCGAGAAAGAGCTATGGACTGAAAATGTCCTAGGCGTTCCGGTGCTTACCTTTGAGGCGAGAGACGAACAGGAAGAAGGTAGATTTATCATTAAAGAGATATCTGACTCTGCGCGTGATCTCTCTGACTTTGCTGTCCTATATCGTACAAATGCCCAGTCGAGAGCGCTGGAAGAGCAGTTTTTGAAGGTGGGAATGAAGTACAGGATATTCGGCGGAGTAAGGTTCTACGAGAGAAAAGAAGTAAAGGATATTATTGCGCACCTTAGATTTATAGAGAATTCGAATGATTGGGTAGCATTTGAACGTATTGTAAATGTACCTCCTAGGGGGATAGGGGCAGTGAGTCTCAAAAAGATAAAAGAGGTTTTTGAGACTCACTCCGTGTCATCCCGAGCGGAGCGAAGCGAAGTCGAGGGATCCCTTAAGGATGAAAAAAATAATGAGAAAAAGGGATTTCTCCACTCGTCTTTCCAGGAAGTCGGTCGAAATGACAGTAGTAACCTCAATGAAATACTAGAATATATAAATTCGGAGGGTATCTTATCGGGGAAGGCGCTTGCTGGATTTGAGAGTTTTATAAAGTGCATTATAGATTTGAAAAAAGATAAGGATAAGCTGCCTGTAGCAAAGTTTATTGAGAAGGTTATGAAAAAAACCGGCTACTACGATTCACTGGATGACAAAACTATACAGGGAGAGGAGAGGCAGGAAAACCTGAAAGAGCTTTTATCTGTGGCAGAAGAATTTGCGGATAAAAAGGAAGATTTTGGATTGGAAGATTTTCTTGAGGAAGTAGCGCTAATATCTGACATCGACAACTACTCAGAAGATGAACAGTCAGTAACATTGATGACACTTCATTCGGCAAAGGGCTTAGAGTTTCCAGTTATTTTTATTACCGGAATGGAGGAGGGTATCTTTCCGCACTCCAGAACCCAAATGGATGTAGAAGAGATGGAAGAAGAGAGACGGCTTGCTTATGTTGGCATAACTCGCGCTAAGGAAAGAGTATATCTTATATCTGCCCGCAGAAGGTTGCTCTATGGAAACTATCAGTCAAATCCGCCATCAAGATTTATTTCAGATATTCCGGGAGAATTCCTGAATATGGTCTAATGCACTTTTTTTGGTGGCTGAAACAGCCACTTTTTGTTAATATAGAG
>CAZTWZ010000095.1:0-3219 GCA_964617835.1 uncultured Candidatus Saccharibacteria bacterium
AACTTTATTAAGAAAGTTTGATTGTTTAACTACAGCTCCGCTGAATCCTGTAAGGTCTTTAAGAATGAATTTATCTGACTTCTCACTTGTGTCGTAAGTAAAACGATATTTAGCAGTGAATGACCCATCAAACATGATTCTTTCTTCTGCTTCTATAACACCTTTTTCTGGTATACGAAGTAGCAAATTTCCTTCTCTTGTTGATGTCCTCTCAATCTTTGGATAAAATGCATTGCCCACAGGAAAATCAACACATTGGTTTAAGGTTAAAGTAGTCATTTCACATTGTCCGACATAGCAAGAAAGAATAATATTATGGACTGACTTAGATAATTTTCCATTTGTAAGCTTTCTATATGCAACTTCTAAGTTAATATCTGGTATTGTTTTCGATTTTATAGCAACGCTGTTGGTAATCAATAATATAAAAATCAAACACAAGATACTAATAACACTAAATGTTATTCTTGACATGGTCAAACACTCCTCCTATCTTCTTCATGTACAGCTACATCACGGCTGCGCACCATGACACATACTTAAAAGCAATCAAATGATTAGCAGATCAAATAATAATCAGAGCCAATATCGTCTCCGCTGGTGAGCAGTCCAGTGCCTGTGATGGTTATGTAATCCTTTTTTCAGGAATGAATAACCGTCTTAGTTTTGTATCTGTAGTCATAATATGCTTGAATAATTCTTATTCCTCATCCGTTAGTCCATTCCAATCAGTCGTATTTGGATGTGACTCATATTGCGAACGATTTGCTAAGTGAAGAAGCTCTATTAGTTTATTATCTGCATGGTTATGATTGACAAACTCGTAAAAAGTCAGGTCAGTTCAACCAATTGAAAATAAAGAGAAAAACCGCATTATACTCTTTACAAAAGAGGGGGTCTTATGGTAAAATATCCTGAAAAATCAACCAGTTAAATGGAGAGTTCATGATCTACACAAAAGACCACAAAACAGTCAACATTTTTGACCCCTTTGACTATTTAGGCCCGAAACGAAAGGGTCTTATCGAGAACTCCTGGGCAAAAATATTCCGGGACGAAATACTGTCTGAACTGCCGGTACATAAGTTGCTGCCATTTTATCACAGTTCAAGGGGAGCGCCGACAAAAGAACTCTATGCAATGCTGGGGCTAATGATATTGCAGCAGATGCATGATCTCACCGATGATGAGGCAGTTGATGAGTATGCCTTCAATATCAAGTGGCACTATGCCATGAACATTACAAGCGATTCCGACAGAGACACTTATATATCACCAAAGACTCTCTGGAGTATGAGGGACATTCTGACAAAGAACGACCTCTATACGGCAATGTTTGATAGTGTAACAGAAAAACTTGCCAGGGTATTGAAAGTAGATACAACATTACAGCGGTATGATTCCAAGCATATTTATTCAAACATGAGACATCTTGGCAGGATTAGACTTTTTGTTGCAACCATCAAGAAATTTCTTGTAAATCTGAAGCGTCATCATGGTGAGTTGTTTGATGGAGTTGATAAAGAATTGATTGAGAAGTATATGGGTAAAAAAGGCGAGTCGATGTTTTCAATAGTAAAGCCGTCGGAATCTGAAAAGACACTTGAAACTCTCAGCAAAGACCTTTTTTTTCTGATAGAGCGGTTCAAGGGCAAAGAGGAAGTTACATCAATGAGCAGCTATAAGCTCCTTGCCAGGCTGATGAAAGAGCAGTGTATAGTGGAAGAGGACATAACGACAAAGGGCAAAAAGATATCAGTAAAGCCAAACAAGGAAGTACAGTCGGATTCATTGCAGAACCCCTCGGATCCTGATGCCGGATATAGCGGGCACAAAGGCAAGGGGTATCAGGTACAGGTTGCAGAAACGTACAGTAATAATAAAGAAGACAATTCACTTTCCCTTATTACCCATGTACAGGTAGAGTCTGCCGACAAGAGCGATGCCAATGCGCTGATTCCAATTATAGAAGCCACACAGGAGAAAGGGCTTGGTCCTGAGGAGGTGTTGGCTGACTCTCTGTACGGAGGAGATGAAAACTGTGAAAAAGCAAAAGAACTTGGAGTTGAAGTAATCTCACCTGTGATGGGAAGAAGCAGCGATAAAGAAATAAACATTGGCAGCTTTGTCATTACAGGAGATGGAACGGTTAAAAATTGCCCGGAAGGCAAAGAGCCGGTTAAGACTGAAAAGAAAAAAGACAGATACACAGCAACATTTGATATTCAGCGCTGTAAAGAATGCAGCAGGGTAAGTGAGTGCCTTGTTAACCCCGGCAAGAGAGGTTATTATCTGCGATACAAAGAGAAAGATATTCGGATTGCAAAACGGAGAATCTATGAGCAAACACCTGAGTTTCATGATAAGTACAGGTACCGTGCAGGGGTTGAAGCAACCATGTCGTACTATGACCGCAAGACAGGAGTTAAGCGATTGCGGGTGCGGGGACTCAAGGCGGTGAGCTTCAGTACGACATTAAAGGCAATTGGAGTAAATCTCTTTCGGGCAGCTGCGTTTAAAAATAACGAAACTGGGTGTAAAGACTCCTTGGAACAGGTAGTTTCTGCTCTTATAAGCTGTATTTACACTTTCAAAGAACGGTTTTTATCCGCTGCAATGAAAACCCTGAAAATATCCAGCTCATCTCTCGCCAACTATCGATTTGAGATGAAACTTGCAGTTTGATTAATTACGAGTGTGTCAATTCTTAAGAGTATGCATCATGGCAATAATTGTCATGGCTTTTAGTATAAAACCGGGTAGGCACTTGATTGATTCTCTCAAGAACGTATTAACTGTAGACCAGGTTAATCCATACAGTGAAATAGCTGAACAACTTGACGCAATCGAATTCCCAGCTCCTTATGCTATTATCCGGTCATCACAGAAGCCTCACACAGATCTTTACATTGCATATTTTTTAAGAAAGCAGTTTCTGGGGAGACCATTATCTCCAGACGTGGATGGCATTACAAAAGAACTTGAGGCAGCGACTGCGAGATCTCTTATTGTTTTTGATCATCCGGCAACTGTTGACAAGTTAAGAAAAGATAAAAGATACATTTATGCAGGCAGATTAAAATTTGAAAATAATAAAAAATATTTAAACCCAATAAATACTAAGGTAGATCAAATTACCGAATGGGCTAAAGAAGCAAATGTTTTTATATTAAAAAAACGGTGATTAGTTTATCCCTAATAAATTATTTTCTTTGAAAT
>CAZTWZ010000096.1:0-3202 GCA_964617835.1 uncultured Candidatus Saccharibacteria bacterium
TCATACCTCCTATTTTAAGATGAAAAAGTGCAAAAAGTGTTTGCACATTACCAAACCACTACTCTCCTGCCAAAACTCACAGTAAAGCGGTTTTCACGAAAACGTGTGAATGCAACACTGCAACCGGCGCGAAAACTGAACGACATCTCAGGCTAGTATGTAAGGCATCTTAAATCACACCATCCCCACCTATCTCTAATCTAGGTCTTCCTCAACCTGTTCTTACTCGGGCGACCTTCAAAGGTCGCCCACTGTTCTTTACAGAGAAGTTATAAAAATCGGGCTCTTGCAATGTTATTTTGAATTGCGAATTTATAATTGTGAATTATTTTCACATTCTCTCAGGCATCTCAAGCCCCAAAATATCCTCTCCTGTTATTTCAAGGATATTTTTTGTTGCTAAAACTAGGGCTAAGCGTGCCTTTGTCAGCTCTTTATCATCAGAGATAACCCGACAGTCGTGGTAGAACTTATGAAATTTCTCGGCAACTTCTGTAGTGTAATAGGTAAACTTATGCACCGGATACTTTTTATCAGTAACTACTTGTTCAATAATTTCAGGTAATTCTGATAGCTTCTTAATAAGGTCTATCTCTGCCGGTTCTTTTATTAGGTCTAAATTCGGTTTAGAATAGTCAGCCTTTGTGTTTCTTAAAATCCCATTTATCCTCGCAGAAGCATATTTTACATAATATACGGGGTTCTTCTCAGATGTGTCCTTTGCCAAATCCAAGTCAAAGTCCATATGAGTATCAAAAGATTTAGAGACGAAGAAGAATCGCACCACATCAGCAGCATCTTTAGTGCCTATTAACTTAAGCAAGTCATCCATCGTCACATAAGTGCCTTTTCGTTTGGACATCTTGTACTCTTTGCCATCCTTTATAAGCCGTACCATCTGAAATATAATTATATCTAGCTTTCCGCCGAATCCCATAGCCTCTACAGCTGCCTGCATTCTGCCTGCATACCCATGATGATCAGCGCCCCAGAGATCCACAACTTTGTCAAACTTTCTCTCAGCAAACTTATCCCAGTGATAAGCAATGTCATTTGCAAAATATGTTTTCTCGCCGTCTTTTTTAACAAGTACCCTATCCTTATCATCACCAAACTTTGATGTCTTCATCCAAAGAGCGTCATCCTCTTCTTTGGTTAATCCCTTGCTTTTCAAAAACTTAATTACTTCATCAACTTCACCTTTCTCAACCATTTCTCTTTCACTAAACCAATTATCAAAATCAATTTCCATCTTCTTAACAGATGGCTTGATAAATTCTTTTAAAAAATCTTGAGCTGCTAAGCTCCCTATTTTCATCGGATCTTGAGCTCCCTTTAGATCGTTCATGTGTTCAATCCCCCAAGCCTCAATATATCCACCTTGATATTGTTGTTCTTTGCTATTTGGTTCATACATAAATAATATTGCATTACCCAAAATCTTCACCTGATTTCCGCCATCATTAACATAATATTCTCGCTTGATATCATACCCGGCTTTTGTAAGAACATTTGCCACTACATCACCGCTAAAACCGCCTCTCCCGTTTGCAAGGGTTAGGGGTCCGGTTGGATTAGCAGAAAGAAACTCAACTTGCGCCTTCTTCCCTTTCCCAATATCTAGATCAGCATATTTACGCCCTTGAGAGAGAATCGCCTTAACTTCGCTAGTCCAGTAACTACTACTCAAATAAAAGTTAATGAACCCCGGCTTTACTGCTTCAACTTTTTCAACCTCTTTCAGTTTAAGCCCCTCTAGCTGCTTAACTAAATTCTCGGCGACTATCAGCGGATTTTTGCCTTGCTGTCTGCCAATCTTCATCGCCACATTGGTAGATAGGTCTCCAAAGTTGGCATTAGTCGGCCTTTCCAGCTCTATCTCAGGAATATCGAAACTGCACTTACAGCCTTCCTGTTGTGCTTTTACTGCCTCATAAATTGATTTTTTCAGTTCATCATGCATAACAATTCCCGTTCCAATTTACCAATAATACTAATCTACTAATAATTACTGTTTAATAATTTTAATTTTCTTAGCCTAATTTGTAGATTAGTAATATTGGTATATTAGTGTGGTACTCACTAATCTAATCTCTAATTACCTAAGTACCCAATTCATAGTATAATGTAAGAATGGCAAATATAAAAGTGGTTGCAAGAAATAAAAAAGCCCGATTTGACTACGAGATACTGGAGACATACGAAGCCGGTATCGTTCTCACCGGTCCGGAAGTGAAGTCGGTCAAAGCCGGTCAAGTGTCTATAAAGGAAGCTTTCGCCACCGTTAAAGGTGAGGAAGTGTTCTTGACTAATGCCCATATCTCACCATACAAGCAAGCGGCAAATGTAGAGCAGGATCCGACACGTTCGCGCAAACTGCTTCTCAAAAAATCAGAAATATCATCTCTGATTGGTAAAGTTAAAACTCAAGGACTGACACTTATCCCAACTCAAATTTATTTGAAGCGCGGTTTTGTAAAAGTAGAAGTCGGCCTGGGGAAAGGTAAAAAGCTCCACGACAAACGCGAAAAAATTAAAAAGAAAGATACACAAAGAGAGATAACAAGGGAATTAATGGGAAAAGGTAAATAAAAACTAAATATCCAAAACTCCCATCTCTTCAAAGATTTCTCCCATACTAGCTATAAATATCTCGGGGTTATTGTTATATATATTTTTTAAATCTTCTTTTGTAAACCACTGGACCTGCTCTACCTCATTTTCCTGAATTTTGAATTCATCTGTCTTCATATCAACTTTTCCTTTGTAAATCTGAACAAAATACTTCACTTTGCCGGTATCTCTATATTTTTTAGGTCCCCCCTGAAGTATAATATTTTATAATCCCAGCTCTTCTTTTATTTCTTTTTGAATATTTTCTTTATATGTCTCATCCTCATCTACTGTACCAGCCACGGCTGGTCCCCATTTACCCGGATCATTATCCCTCGGCTTATTAAAAGACCTTTGGGCTAGAAGTATTTCACCCTTACTATTTGTGAGCCATAGACCTGAAACACGATAAATATCATCATGTGTAATTTTTGAGCGCTCCTTCACTCCTATTTCCTTATCATTTTCATCAACAACTATTATTTTACTCATAAACTTTATTATACCACAAATAAAAATGACCCCGAAGGGTCATTGGTAATGTGCACACACTTATGGCGGTTTTAGGAAGGAGAACATATGCTAATAA
>CAZTWZ010000097.1:0-3185 GCA_964617835.1 uncultured Candidatus Saccharibacteria bacterium
AAGAAAAGAGCTTAATATAAGCATTTTTAGTTATTTTTGGTACTAGAAAAAAGAGGTGGGAAAATGGAACCTATTACAATGGTTCTTATCTTAGCTGGACTTATGGCTGGCGGAGCCGGGGGATACTATGGCCGAAAAATGAAATCCCATGATGCGCTGGAAAAGTCACAGAAAGAAGCAGATAAGATCAAAAATGAGGCACAGAAAGAAGCAAAAGAAGAAACGTTAAAGGCAAAAGAAGAAGCTCTAAAAATTAAAGAAGAAGCAAAGAAAGAAGAGAAAGAAAGACGTACCCAGATTGCGGAGGCGGAAAAAAGAAACATTGATAAGGAAAAAACGCTGGATGAGAGAACCAAAAAGTTAGATGATACCAGGGATAAAGTAGAAAAAGATAAGGACGAGGTAGAAAAAATAAAGAATGAACTTCGTGATGTCAGGAAAAAGCAGCTAGCGGCGTTAGAAAAAATATCAAAACTGACTCAAGAAAAAGCGCAAGAAAAACTTCTTGAAATAGTTGAGAAGGATTACAAAAAGGATGTTCTAGATTTCATCAAAAAAATAGAAGCCGAGAAAAAAGAAGAGGCAGATAAAAAAGCACGCGAGATTCTATCTACTACCATTCAAAGGCTTGCTGGCGACATGACATCAGAAACTACAGTAACTGCTGTAGCTCTTCCTAATGATGAAATGAAGGGGAGAATAATTGGTCGTGAAGGCAGGAATATCCAAGCGATAGAGAGAGCGACTGGATGTGACATTATAGTTGATGATACTCCAGAAACTATAATTATTTCCGGGTTTGATCCTGTTAGGCGCCATGTAGCTAAAAGAGCTTTGGAGGCACTGCTCAAGGATGGCAGGATTCATCCTACCAGGGTAGAAGAGGCGGTTGAAAAAGCACAAAAAGAAATAGATAAAGAGATAAAAGAAGCTGGCGAGCAGGCAGTTATAAAACCGGTGTAGCGGGACTGCTCTCAGATCTTGTGAAAGTTTTGGGTCGTCTCAAGTTTAGGACTTCTTATGGCCAGAATGTTCTTCAGCACTCTATGGAATGTTCATATTTATCGGGGGCATTGGCTAGCGAACTTGGCGCTGATGTAAACCTAGCTAAAAAAGCAGCATTACTTCATGATATTGGTAAGGCGGTAGACCAGGAAATAGAAGGTTCTCATGCTGCTATAGGTCGTGATATCTGTAAAAAATTTGGACTCAATGAAAAGATTATAAATGCGGTAGAGGCGCATCATGAGGAAGCAGAGTTTAAATCAGTAGAAGCTATCATCGTTCAAGTTTCTGATACTATATCTGGCGGAAGGCCGGGAGCCAGGCGTGATACTATGGAAGCATACATCAAGCGCCTGACCGAACTTGAAAATATTGCAAACTCTTTTGATGGAGTAGATAAGTCATTTGCTATTCAGGCTGGACGCGAGGTGAGAGTACTGGTTTCTCCAGAGTCTCTAGATGATTTAAAGAGCGAAAAGCTAGCTAAAAATATTGCTACAAAAATAGAAAAAGATCTGAAGTATCCAGGACAAATAAAGGTTAATGTAATACGGGAAAAGAGAATAACCGAATACGCAAAATAAATACAGAATTTAGAATAATGGAATTTTGAATTTTGAATAGGAATAATGAATAGCGAATGTAGATTCTGTTTTTTCTAAGATTTTCCTTTATTCTATATTCTAAATCCTCACTCTAGATTCTATCATGCAGAATTCGAGATTCAGAGATTCTATCCAAAAAAATAAATTAAACTTAAATAATTATGGCAGCTAAATCACAAAAACATATAAGGATACTTTTCATTGCCGATATTGTCGGAAAGCCTGGCAGGAAAATGGTCAAAAAGATTCTTCCTAAATTAAAAAAAGAAGAAGGCATAGATTTTGTCGTGGCAAATGGCGAGAATATGACTTCTGGTCATGGGATGACGAAGGGGTGTATGGACGATCTTCTGGAAGCAGGCATTGATTTTTTTACAAGTGGGAACCACATCTGGAAAAAACCGGAGTTTTTTACTGAACTTAAAAAGAAGTCCACCCCTGTCGTAAGGCCGGCAAACTATCCTGAAGATTCTCCGGGTACTGGATATAAAATAGTGAAAACAAAGTTTGGGAAAGTCTTAATCATAAATTTGCTTGGCAGAGAAGGTATAAATGCAAATGTAGAGTCTCCGTTTAAGACTATCGATGATATACTTAAAAAGACTAAAGGAAAATATGATTTATCATTAGTTGACTTTCATGCCGAGGTGACAAGTGAGAAGGTGGCCTTTGGTCTATATGTGGATGGTCGGGTAAATATAGCAATTGGCACTCACACTCACGTTCCCACAGCGGATAATAGAATTTTAAAAAAGGGAACAGCTTATATTTCTGATGCCGGTATGACTGGCCCCATAGAGTCTGTTTTGGGTGTTAAAACCGACATTATTATAGAGCTCTTTACAACAGGTATTCCCCAGAAGTTTTACAATGAAACCAAAGGTCCATGTGTTTTTAACTCAGCTTTGGTTGAGATTGAGAAAAACGGTAAAGTCATTTCAATCAAGCGAATAGACAAAAAAGTCTAAGCTTATGGTTGCATAGCCTCATAATATGTGCTATAAATTTTACTACCTGTAAGAAAAATATAAATTTCGTCCAAAGGACGATCAGCTTCTCGCTGAAATAAAAGAAAGGAGTCAATATGACAAAACATGATTTGGTAGAATCACTATCAAAAGAAACAGGTTACTCAAAGAAGGAAGTAGAAGCTTTTCTTAAAGTTCTAACCACAACAATCACTAACAAGGTTAAGAATGGCGAGAAGGTAGCTATAACGGGGTTTGGAACTTTTGATCTAGGAAAACGCGCATCAAGGCGAGGCAGGAATCCTCAAACAGGTGACTACATCACTATTCCTGAGATGAAAATGCCAAGGTTTAGAGCAGGAAAGAACTTAAAAGAAGCCGTAAGGTAAAAAAGATGTATTTAAAAAGAGCGCGATTCAGCGCTCTTTTGTATTGAGAAAAGCCTAGATTTAAGGTATAATTCATAGGTGATTAGATTGTGCATTAATAACTGGAAATTGTGATTTGATAATTGAAAATTAATTTCATCGGGGTGTGGCGCAGTTGGCTAGCGCGCCTGCTTTGGGAGCAGGAGGCCGGAGGTTCGAGTCCTCTCACCCCGACCAGA
>CAZTWZ010000098.1:0-3153 GCA_964617835.1 uncultured Candidatus Saccharibacteria bacterium
TAGTTCCAGACTTTATTTACTAATTCTGCTGCGCTCATTTATTTCTCAATTCTTTTATCATGCCTATGACTCATCCTCTGCATTTTTAATAGCATTTAAAGTCAGAATGTAGTCATCATAGTAATTCACATTTACATCAAGATTTTCGCATGCCTTTTCTAATTCTTCCTTATCAAGGCTAGTAGCAAATATCACTTGTCCATTAAACGATTTTGTTTCCGAGGCTTTCTTAATCAATGACGAAAAACTAATTTTGCTTGCCTCATGCTGCCTAGGTTCATCGAAGACAACAAAACCACCATGTTTTATCTCATTCTCAATTCCTCCCAGCTCAAGCAGTGCTAGAGTATATGACCAAATTATCCTTATATAATCACTTGCAGATGTTTCAGCTACAATATCGTAGCCTTCTTGTTCTGGCCGAAGCGTCTGCGGCGATATCGAGACGGAACTGATTGAAGTAGGGTTAAACCAAAATGATGTCAAGTTTGCCTTGATAAGGCCTTCGAGTTTTCGAATAACTAAACCACGATCTGCTACGTAGGCATTTTTTCGCGCTAATTTCAAGGAATCTGACGCAAGCTTCCATGAATTAAATATTCTCTCTGCCTGCTCATTTATATCTGCTTGTATTTCTTTAAGCTTAACAACGTTTCTCAGCTGAATTTCTGCTTCAATTTTCTCTCTTATTTTACCTCTCGCAATACCATTTATATCATTCTGGTCTGCCCTTAATTCTTTTAAATTTTCCTGCTCTGCCTCTAGCTTTGCTCTTAACAGTTTTGCTTTTGACTGCAACTCCTGCAGATCTGATAGAGATCTTTTCTTAATTGAACCAAAAAAGTCTATTTGATTCTTTAAAAATTCAATGTTCTCCTCGAGAGTCATAGGCTGTCTTTTAACAGTACTACTGCTCAATGTATCAAAAAGATCACTCTCGCAAATTGGACATTTAGTCATTTCAAGATCGGCGCTTATATCACTGCCGACAGACTTAAGTCGCCTCAGTTGCTGATATTGGTCAAAATCATGCCTTAAAGTACTCAATTTTCCGTCAATCTCTGAAACAGATAAAAGCAAAGACTCAATGGAATTGGATGTTTCCTCAAACTCACGCCTCAACACCCTGATAATGCCAAGCTGGGAATTTACCTTGTCATTATCAACGGTTGATGCCTCGACTTCATTTGATATATTTTCTATAAGTTTTTTTAACGATTTTTCTTGGTCTTCAACAGAAATGTAAACATCATTCTCTAAATATGAAAATTCGATTGACTGGGAACCGTCATGCTTATCTATATCTACGAGCTTATTAATTCTTACAGAATTGTAGTCTGCTATACCTTCTGACGAAGTTAGCAGCGCATCCCACTCTTCTTTGCTCTTATCAATTTGAGACTTTAATCTAGATAATCTTTTATTATGCTCGAAGCTATCAATACCAAGACAATATTCCGCTGCCGACTTCTTTACATTCTGTATCCCATATTGTGTTGGTATGTTTGCTTGAATTTCTGACCATCCGCGCTTTTGCTCAATGAAAAATAATGGGAATATTGTTTCTAGATATAGTTTTGTTTCTTTACCTTCAAATGTAACTACATTTGGTAATTCCCATCCAATATATTCAGCTAACCAATTATGAAATCCTCTTCCACTTTTCGCAGAACCCACCTCACCAGATGAACCTAGAAAGTAATCTTTCTCCGTATCACTGACTTTAACTTTTACTTTATTTTCGTGACCCAATATATCTCTTGTTAATATTGCAACTTGGCTCTTACTATTTGAAATAGTTATACAAACCGACGAACTGCTCACAAAGTAAGGATTTTTATCAACCTTATTATCATATATCTCTTCATAAAGAGATTTTGGGAAAGGCCTCTTCCTACCAGGCCCAAGAATTGCTTCCAGCCCTAAACCATAAGCTATTGCGTTTACACAGGTAGATTTACCAGATGAGTTTTCTGCTCTAATTACATTCAACCCGCTCTTGAATGGGATCTGTGTCGAAAATATTCCTCCATTTGTATTGGCGGTAACCTCAACATTTAGTATTGTAAGACCTAGCATTATATTAACCCACCTGTTAGTCCTTTTATCTTCTTGTCAGTCAACTTCTTACCTACTTCATGTAAGAAGTTCATTTCATCCTGCATAATCTCATTCTTTACTAGTATTTCTTGAAGTTCTTTGCCGCTGTCAGTTAGGTGGACTCGACCGTCTTTTAAAATCACAAATCCTTTAGCTATTGAAAACTCAACAGCTTTATAAGTAGCGGTATCTACTGAAACAAGCGGTATATCATTTGTTCTGCCAAGCAAATACTTCTCGTATTCTTCCCACCGCCGCTTTCTAATAAGCATCCAAACCAATATATTTACCTTCTTTGAGTCAAGACATTTTTTCTCCCCCGACACAACAGCGATCGATATTATGATCAAGCAAATTCTCCACAACGGTCTCATCTCGATAGGGACTGGATAAGATTTATCACTTATAACCGCCTTATAATTGGTTTTCGTTTCCATCATTTAAAGTCCATATAGCATTCCGCCAGCCACTTTGATAAATACCCAAAAGACAAAGATTGCATATTTTTATCAGACATAAATTTCGAATGCTTAGCAAAAGCTTGTTTATTGTCATCGACAATTTTTTGAACAAACCCTGAGTCAACATTATCTGTAAATATTGATGCTTCTTGCATGCTTTCTAGTTGCGCCCTTGCACTATCTTCAATCAATTGGTACAAATCTGGGTGATCTTCCCTTAGTTGCTCTAAAAATTTATCTATTTGAATATATCTTTCTACAACTTTTTCTTTAAACCTGCCTGATGCTTCACCCATTAATGAGTCTGACTTGCGCTCAATATTATTTGAAAATGCTGAATTACCTGATAGCCATTTAGTTTTCTCTTCATCCGTCACTTCCATTAAAGGAATGTCTATAGCAGAACTATAAACAGACAGCGCGAAAAGCATCCCGTCTCTATACGTATCAGCAGTTTCGATTTTTACAATGAAATTATCGTTATCAATATAAGAAATATTCTGTTCGATCACTTCCTTTTTCTTTTTATTGCAGTATTTAATTAGGTCTTTGGATCTATTTTCAGGCGTCAACAAAACCCACTGATTAATTT
>CAZTWZ010000099.1:0-3134 GCA_964617835.1 uncultured Candidatus Saccharibacteria bacterium
CTTTATGGTATTGAAAGGGGCTTATGAGAAGTGTTGTGGAGAAAAAAGAAAAATTATGCTCTTTCGCATATTCCGCCGTTTTGGCTAATCTCTGTTTATAACAGAGAATGCATCTTTCCGGTTTTGTTCTCGTTTCGTTGATAAATTTGAAAAAATCACCATTATCCTGTTCAGGAACAATTAATTTTATTCCATTAATCTCTGCTGCTTTCTTTGCCGAACTTAATCTTTGTTTAAATTCTGTTTCGGGAAAAATGTTAGGATTATAATAAAAGCCTGCCACTTCAAACTTTTCATTCAAGTTGGGAATAATGGGTGTCGCGCATGGCCCGCAGCACGTGTGCAGTAAAAGTTTTTTCATATTAGACATATTTGTATTATACTTAAAACAATTGATAAATAAACTGTGGGAAGCCCCGATGTGAAGTTTGTCCGCCTTTGGCGGAATCGAGGTCAGCCGCAGAGTGAGAGGGTTTTATTTATAAAATAAGCAAAAACGAAATACGTGCCTTAGTAGAAATTCTACAGAAAAAATACGAAGTTTATGGTCCGGTTAACACACATGACGAGGCCGTCTTTTCAAAATATCAATTTCAAAAGCTCAAATCAGGGCATGAGATAGAACTTCATTATCCTATAACAACTAACCCTCCGGCAAAATATCTTTTTCCGCCAAGAGAAAATCTTTTAGATTTCAGCCAGAGAACAGAGGAACAAAAGAACAGAGGAACAAAAAAACAGATAGTTATCTTTGGTCTCAATATTTTTGACCTTCTCGGCATATCATATTTGGATAAAGAGTTCTCTTCTCCTGTCGCTGATGAAAGGTATTTAAAAAACAGGCAAAATACTCTTCTTCTTAGTATTGATCATATGGATCCGCCCAAGGAAGCTTTCTATGACATCCATTTTAAAAAAATAAATGATGATGAATATGAGGCTACAATCAATTCTGAGAAGGGAAGAGAAATAGTCAGTGAAAATAAAAATCTTTTCATACGTAAAAAAAGACGGAGTAAAAAAGAGTATCATCCAAAAAACAGCCCTATCCACCATCCGGAATTAGCAAAAATTATAGAAAAGTCAAAAAATGATCCTATTTGGAATAAATTAGCAAAAATTTGTCTTGGATGCGGCATTTGCACCTATGTCTGTCCTGTTTGCTACTGTTTTGATGTGCAAGATAAAGTTAAACTTGAAGGAATACTAAAGTGCGCCGGCTGCCGTGAGCGTTATTGGGATTCCTGCATGTTGCCAGACTTTGCCGCTATTTCCAGTCATAATTTCAGACCTGAACTAAAAAATCGTATTTATAACTGGTACCATCATAAGTTTGTAAGAACTCCAAAAGAACACGGGTTTCCAGGCTGCGTTGACTGTGACAGGTGTATTGTCTACTGCCCGGCCAGAATTAACTTTCACGAAACCCTTAAATATTTAATAAAGAAATATGGATAAACTGTAGATTACAAATAAATACAAATTTGCAGTAATTAGTAAAAAGAATGAACATGACTTGTAAAACTTGTGATTATAACTTAAGAGAAGCGACTGTTTTAAAAACAGAACGGCTTTGCCGTGACATTGTTTCTCTTCAAATTAAACTAGCTAAGGGGTCGCTGAACTTTACTCCCGGACAGTTCGTAATGCTTTCTGTTTTCGGATATGGCGAAGTGCCGATAGGTATTACAACGACACCTGACATCAAAGATTATTTTGAAGTAGCAGTCAGAGGGGTGGGAACAGTTACAAGAGCCTTAAACCGCCTAAAAGCTAATGACAAGCTAAGCGTCCGGGGACCGTACGGAAACGGATATGATATAAAGGAAATGCATGGTAAGGATGTGACAGTTATTGCCGGCGGTTTGGGCATGGCTCCGCTTAGATCACTCATAGAATATGCCGGCAATCATCCCAAGGCATTTAAAAGCCTGCAGATATTATATGGTGCAAAAAATCCAGATGAGGTTTTATACGATCATGAACTCTTTGCATGTGATAACTTTGCCCGCGTGATGTTAACAGTTGACGAAAAAAAGGGGCACTGGGGAGGAGAAACAGGGCTCATAACAAAACATCTTGAAAAACTGAGAATCACACCCGATATACGTATCATAATGTGCGGACCGCCTGTAATGTATAAATTTGTTATCCCAAAACTTGAAAAAATGGGCATCCCGGATGAGCATATTCAAATATTACTGGAGAGAAGGATGAAGTGCGGAGTCGGCAAGTGCCAGCACTGTACGTTTGGCGATAAATACGTCTGCCTTGATGGGCCGGTGTTTAAATATTCAGATATTAAAAATAATGCAGAGGCAATATAATTGTTTTTGTCATTCCGGACTTGATCCGGAATCTATATAATTCTGGATTCCCGCCTGCGCAAGAATGACAAAATAAGGTACAATAAAATTAATTCGAAATGAAAAATACAAAATCTCAAATTAAAAATTTAGAAATACGAGAAGCACTACCCTCAGACTTTGATGGTGCAGAAAAGATCCTCTTTGATATTGCGACACTTCACCATAAAGGTGCTCCTTATCTTTTTAAAAAACCCATAAAAAATGATCCCCTCATTAAAGAAGATTTCTTAAATATTATTAAAGATAATGCAAGTAAATATTTTGTTGCGATTTTTGATAATCAAATCGTTGGTCTTGTATTAATACGTACTAAAGAAAGAAGAAAGGCTGAACATATTGTTCCTGGTAAATTTGCTTATCTAGCTGAATTGGGCGTTAAAAAAGAATTACAAAACAAAGGAATAGGAAAAATATTGGCAAATAAAGCACTTATGTGGGCAAAGTCCCAGGACTTACAAGAGATTACTTTAAATGTCCGTTCGTTTAATAATGAAGCTATTAAATTTTATAAACATTTGGGATTCAAAGTTGAATCTTATAAAATGAATAAGTGGGTGAAATATGAAAAATAAAAAATTACAAATAGCAATCTTCGATTTGACAGATTGTGAAGGTTGCGAGCTTCAGATGCTGAACTTGAAAGAAAAACTGCTGAAATTGGCTGAAATCGCAGATATTCCTGTTTGGAGACTGGCAAAGTCACCGACCGGCTTTGGCCCTTTTGATATCGCTTTCATTGAGGGTACGCCAATGAGTAAAGACGAT
>CAZTWZ010000100.1:0-3129 GCA_964617835.1 uncultured Candidatus Saccharibacteria bacterium
GTTTTCATACCTCCTATCGTACGAGAAAAGTGCAAAAGGTGTGTGCACATTACCTCAAATCGTTGCCAAATACCTCATTTTCTGCTAAAATATCATAGTTAATCGACGTTTATTTTTGAAAATTGAAAATTGAAAATTGATTGTGAATTATGAATTGTTAATTTTGAATTAGCAACCTGGCCCGGTAGCTCAGTTGGTTAGAGCGCCTGCCTGTCACGCAGGAGGTCGGCGGTTCGAGTCCGCTCCGGGTCGCCAAAGCGAGCACTATGGAACCGAATTTCCATATATCCTTCGTCGGCTAAAGCTATGGCCGGACAAGTAAAAAAGACACGAAATCGTAAGAAAATCGTGTTTTTTTATTGCGCCCAAACCGGACCAGAACCGATTATTCCCTTTACTCATATCATCTTTTCTTTATACTAAATGGTAATGGCACAGACAAAAACAGTTTCAAGGTCCCCTGAGTATATAAAACCATGGGAGAAGGTACTAAAAATAAAAGAGGTGGAGTTTAGCCTGCCCGAAAAAGAGATTTCTTTAACCAGTGCTTTGGAAAAAATAACTGGTAAACCAATTACAGAGATAGATAAAGGAACTATTTTCGCTTCTGCTGGTACAAAAAGTGCAAGTAGTTCAGAATTTCATAAGTTCGAAACACTTTTTGGGCGGGATTCACTCATAACAGCCCTGGACCTGAAAGATATATTTCCCAAGTTATTAAAAAATACAGTATTAACCCTTGCAAAGTGTCAAGGAGAAGAATACGTTCCTCATAAAGAAGAGGAGCCAGGCAAGATAGTACATGAGTCAAGAAAAGATGATGATCCCATAGCACAAAGACTTTCGGGAGAATCTGGATGGCAGTTCCCCTACTATGGATCTTTAGATGCAACTATTCTCTATCTTTTAGCTGTTTTAGATATTGTAGAAAAAGAACCTAAGTTTTTTTATATTAAATATAAAAGTAAAAGCGGAAAAACTAAGAATATAAAAGATTCCTTTATATCTGGGATTGATTTTATTTTAAAGAAAACAAAAGATAACCCCGAGGGTCTCCTAGAGTTTAGGGCAGGATTTATGGGTAGTATTGAAAATCAAGTCTGGAAGGACTCCTTCGACTCCTATCATCATCAAGATGGAACCCTGGCAAATCATAAACAAGGCATAGCTTCTATAGAAGTGCAAGCTCTTGCTTATGATGTCTTTATGGGTGTCGATGAGCTGAATATCCCATCTCACTTAAAGAAGGAGTTAAAGATCGTAGCTGGTAATCTCAAAGATATTGTTCTAAAAAAGTTTTGGGTAGAAGATAAGAGGGGTGGCTACTTTGCTCTAGGATCTGACAGAGATGAAAAAGGACATTTGAGACTATTAAAAGTTAGAACTTCTAATATGGGTTGGCTTTTACAATCAGGGATTTTATCTGGTAATGATTCTGATATTACAAAAAAAAAGAAATGCTCTGGTAAAAACACTTTTTTCCGAGGAAATGCTTGCAGGAGGAGGTATAAGAACTCTGTCAAATAAGGAAGTTAGATTTAAGCCGGGTGCTTATCATAATGGCTCAGTCTGGCTTTTCGATAATTTTCAAATAAGAAAGGGGCTGATTAGACACGGTTATACAAAAGAGGCGGCTGAAATCGAGAAAAGACTGAAAAAAGTATATAAAAAGCTTAAAGTTTTTCCAGAATTTGTAAGAGGCGATGAAGAAATAGATATAAATAGAAGAACTATTGATATTTGGGACAAAAAAGATGGCAGAAAAAACAGAATAGAGCAACCTCCACAGCTAATCCAAGCTTGGAGTGTGTCAGCATTTTGCGTCCTCTTAGGCTTTCATAACTGACATCTTTAATCTATTACTTAAAATGTCCCAGAAAGGTCCGTCTCGCCAAAGCGAGCACTATGGAACCGAAATTCCATATATCCTCCTTCGCCTAAAGCTATGGACAGACAAGTAAAAAAGACACGAAATCGTAAGAAAATCGTGTTTTTTTATTGCGCCCAAACCGGACCAGAACCGGTTACTTCTTTCATTATCTTTCAATCTTCATTATTAAGAATTCTAAGAGTAGCAATAACAGATGGATTATCGCTTTGCATGTAGACTATCTTCTTACCGTACATTTCTTCCAGCCCTCGAAAAAACTCATCTGCCCACGACGGAGATAAAGAAATAATTCCATTAAAATCAATTTTCACCTCTTTAGCGCTAGGATCTAAAGTAGGCCGAATAGCGGCAAAAGCTTCCTTGCCTGCAGGTCTGGATGTTAAAACTACTCCAAATTTTTTTAGTTCTATTTTCATAATTAATACTCTATTTTAGTTAATACTCCGCGTATATTGCGGCCAGCCAAAGAAATTTTTACTTTCCCCTTTTCAATAACCGCGACTGCTGTACCAGACTGTAAAGTTACCTTAATCAAGTTTCTCTCTGTAACGTTCACGACAAATTTCAAGCCATTCCCCCTCTGTTCAGGCGCTCTGCCGGATATATGTTCAGTGATAGCAACTGTTAATGCGCTAATATCATCTTTCAGATCGGCACGAACCCTTGATAATGTTTTTTTAATTCCCACTCCACGATCAGCCAATACAATGATGCGCTTGTTCATATCATAAGCAAAAAATATACCCGGCACGTCAGGCCAGTTGCCTAAATTATGATCAAAAGAATTGTTTCCAACTTCTGCGGCCACAGCTGTTAAAATGGAAGCCAGATCAGACACTTCAGATTTCTGGCTGGTTAATATTGCCATATGCTCGAGTCTGGCCCGAAAACGATCTTGGGTATCTGAGTAATAATCTTTCGAGATTTCAGGCGCAATCTCACTGCCTGCCCATGTTTGAGCTAAACTAAAAAGATCTCCACGAAATCGTTCAAGTACTTCACGCTCATAATAACGGTAACCGCTAGGTCTTCTTAGCGCCGGCAGTTTTCCGGAAGCATCCCAACGCCGCAGGGTCATAACTGATACTCCCAAAAAGTCAGCCGCTTCTCCGATTGGTATTAACTTTTTATTACTTAGCATATGTATAGACATACTACCAAAGTCTATACAAATTGTCAAATATCTGTTACGGTCCATAACATATTGGACTTTTTAATAGGTATAAAGTTATTCACAT
>CAZTWZ010000101.1:0-2954 GCA_964617835.1 uncultured Candidatus Saccharibacteria bacterium
AACTTAATTAAAGATACAAGAGGTGAAACCCAATGTTTTTTGCAGGACTAGATATACACCAGAAGTTTATATATGCTACGGTTTTAGATGATGATGGGACCTTTAGCAGCTTTGCTAAAATTTCAGAATCGACCTTGTCGTTCTTGATCTTAGCACTTGCTATAGCTTTGACCTGCAACGGATTAGCCAAACAAAGATCATACCGCTTGCTTTCAAGCAGGTCGTAGAAATCCTCCCATATCCCGCAGCTTTCCATCACTATCTTAACCTGCTTGTTGGGAAGGAAACCAAGGAAATTGTTGAATTCTTCCTCAGTCGTTCCGAACTTTCCCTGATGGATGACGTTCGGTTTGGTCCCTAAAAGCTATGTCCCACATAAAAGGATCAGAAACTTACGTGATATTGTTCGGCATAGAAGAGCCCTAGTCAAACATAGAGTCAAGCTAAAGAATAATATCCATACTATACTTAGAAGAAAGAATATTAAGAATCCGTTTAATGACCTCTTTAGCAAGAAAGGGATTGCTATGCTAAAGGGGTTGAACGATCCTCACATTGACGGGTTCTTACGTCTATTTGAGTCTGTCCAGACAGAGATAAAAGAGGTTGATAAGATTATCAAAGAAGACACCACTGCCAAAAAAGATGTCAATTTACTTCAGACTATGCCTGGCATAGGCAAGTATGCGGCTCTAGTGATCATGTCAGAGATTGGTGATATCAACCGCTTTACTTCAGCGAGGAAGCTGTGCAACTATGCCGGCATAATCCCATCGCAAAACCAATCCGGCAATAAGGATTATAAAGGAGGGATTACCCGGCAAGGCAGCAGGAATTTACGCTGGATACTTGTGCAGTGCGCACATGTATCCATCTCTAAGCCTGGAAAGATACAGAAATATTACTATAGATTAGCAAGTAGAAAGCCAAAAGGAAAGGCGATAATCGCCGCCGCAAGAAAGATGCTGACAATACAATGGCATATGTTAAAAAACAAGAACCATACTTAGCATAATCACTTTATGTGATGTGGGGCATGGGCATCCTGTGAGCAGGGCTAGGTTTAGAACCTGCCGTTCCCGATTAGGAGCCTTTACGACCCACCATGTTGTGCCAAGTTTTAGAGCACGAATAGACGCATGTCGTAGCAGCCCACTATCACACAAAAATTATTTAAAGGTGAAGCATATGGTTATTAAAAAAAGGGATGGAATTCTCATAGACGTTCCTGCTCTGGGGATATATAATTTACCTAACTTCTGATTGATTTTTATTGACTACATTTGTTCTATTTTGTTTTGCTTTGTTTGTCGTCGGTATTCTGTTTTATAGGATGGAGTATAGAAATCTTTATATATAAGTGTAGTCAATACGTTATTGACTACCTTGGTGTTCATCAAACGAATTAAAAAGGGCAAGCACATATACCTTGCTGAAGTAAAAAGTATTAGAAAAGAAGGTAAGATCAGGCATAAATTCATCAGGTATGTAGGGAAAGAGGTTGATAATAAGACTGTTCTTAGTGGTTCTATTGCGCGAGCTGAGGTGACTAAGGTTTCTGTGTATGGGCCATTGTTGGTGCTGCATGATATTGCTACTACGCTCGGTTTAATGGAAATTTTTAGTGAGGAAGCGCCTTACATTTTGAGTTTGGCGTATGCGCATTGTGTTGAGCCAGGAAGTTTGGTTGCGATTAAAAAATGGTATGAACGGACTGACTTGAATCATTTGCTTCCTTTAGATAATGTGACTTATGATAAATTGCTTGATGCAATGGATTCATTGCAGCATGAACAAAAACTGATTCAGCGAAAAATGTTTCGTGCAGCTCAAGAAACCTTTGGGCTTCAGCCTAAAGGGCTTTTTTACGATGTTACTAATATCTATTTTTATGGTTGTAACTGTTCGCTTGCAAAAAAAGGATATAATAAAGATAAGAATTCTCAAGAACAGCTTAAGATAGGTCTTGCAGTAACAAAAGATGAAAAAATACCTTTATTCCATCAAGTGTTTGAAGGGAACATTCATGATGCAAGAACATTGCAAAACGTGTTTGATACGTTTGACGCATCTCTTGTTAAGCACGCATGTATTGTATGGGACAGAGGGGTAACATCAAAAGAGACTGTTCTCGACGCTATTAAAGCTGGCTTTGATGTTATTTGCGGTCTTTCTTTTAATGGAAACGTAAAATCAGTTGTTGAAAAGATTTTGCGTTCACAAAAACTAGCACAGTTTGAGAACAGAATACAACTAACCAAATCAACACTTTTTGTAACACAAATTAGGTATAAATTTGTAAATATTCCTGGATATCTTACTATATGCTTTAATGAAAAAGAAAAAATCTCACTAAAAGAAGCCCGCTATAAAAAAATACAAGAAGCATTAGATAAGCTCAAGAAAAAGAAACCCATTCCCCCCAGCCTTAAAAAATATATTCGATACAACAAAGTCAATAAAAAAGCACTTGAAGAAGCAGAACTATTCGGCGGTGTTTCTGCTATATTCTCTACGCAAAGACTATCTCCACAAAAAGTAGTCAAGGCATACTTTGAAAAAGATGTAGTTGAAAAAGCATTTCGCTGCTTAAAATCGACACTTGAGATAAGACCGATTAGACACTGGCTCACAGAACGTGTAAAAGCACATATTTTTATCTGCTATATCGCATACTACCTTTTAAGCGTACTTGAATACAAACTAAGACCACTCAACATGACAGCAACAGAAGCCCTCGACCAACTGAAAACCGTGTATCGCGTTCACCTCACAGATCCAAAAACAAAAAACAACTTCATAAAAACAGTAACACTTACTGAAGAACAAAAAAAGATACTCAAAGCCATAAACAAGAAGCTCTTAAAATGTAGTCAATAAAATCGGCTCTAAACTTAGGTAAACAAGTCAAAATGGAGTAAGAAGCTCAACGGATTTGTTACTTATGGATATTA
>CAZTWZ010000102.1:0-2935 GCA_964617835.1 uncultured Candidatus Saccharibacteria bacterium
ATGTTAAGACTCCTTGCCAGAGTCCAATATGTTTCTGAACTTTTGCACATTTTTTTATGAGACTTCTTCTTTCATCCAATTTTCATATTTTTTATTTGCTTCCATTGGAATTTTAAGAACACAGGGAATCTCATAAGAATGTATCTTTTCAACCTCGTTCACTAGTCTGCTATATTTACTTGCGCTTGTTTTCCCTAAAATAACAAACTCCTTCTCATCCATTAAATTACCTTGCCAACCATACAGGCTTTCAATAGGGAAAATATTAGCGCAGGCAATAAGTCTTTTTTCAAGCAAATGTTTTACAATGCTTTTCGCTTCTTTTTTCGTAGGATTTGTTATGTAAATTAGTATCATATTCTACCCTATATCATTCCGGCCAAAGTGGAGGAATCTCTTTTTTATCTAGATTTAAGAAATTTCTCCGTTCATCATCCGGCAGCTGCCGGATCGCTCAAAATGACAGATTAGCTATTTAAATCTTTTAATGCGAATAAGACCTGATGCCGGAATAACCTTTATACCCTTCTTCTCTATCTCATCCAAAAGCAGATTCATGCCCAATGAGTCAGATGCTATATGTCCGGCGACTACAACATTAATATGATATTTTTCTGCTTCCTTTTTATGCTTTTCTGAAGTATGCATTGCAATAATCGTTCCAACACCAGCCTGCGCCATTTTCTTTATTTCTTCATGCGAACCACCTGTTCCGCCAGTCATTCCCGTAACAGCCACTTTACCAGCTCTTTTTTCTGGACTTCCTGTGAACAGTCTCGGTCCCGCACCGATCTTGATAGCTTCTTTATACTCTGGAATTTCCTTTAAAATATCAACTACTTCACCCACTGTTTCCGGTCTTTTCTTTTGCATAAGTTTCTCCAAAAAATTATAAACCATATTGTCCCCCACTGTATGGGCACACATAAAGGGTATTTTCAGTAATCGGGCAGCATCAACCGGTCTGTTATGGTTTATGGGAGCAATGCTTCTTGAGACTTCACTCACCCTGCCAGCCAAAACACCTTCGGCTATGTTAATAGGGACTCCATATTTGTGCATGACATCAGCCTGAACATGCATTACCTCATCTAAATTAGCAAAGGCCTTCCCCTCAGGATGGTGTGCCATTACCAAGTCAATTTTTTCACCTTTTTCATTCAATCTGTCAGCAAGGAGAATCTCGGGTGTTTCCATATCTATGCCGACTAGTACTGACTTAATATTTTCCTTAGGGTCGCCATACAGTATTCTTGTGTCAGAATAAGGATTGGTTAGCTTTTCTTTATCAAACTCATCCTTTTTCTTTTTATCAAGTTTATTATATTTCTCTTTTAACTTCTTTAATTTTTTATCTATCTCCTTTTTGTCTCGCGGGTCTGCATCAATGCCTTTTTTAATAAAAAGCTTGTATATCTCATCTAGTTTCATTTTTCCTGCTTTCTTTCCTCTATTATTTTGTCAATTATACCATAATCTTTTGCCTCTTTTGCGGTCATAAAATAGTCCCTATCCGTATCTTCTGATACTTTTTTAAGCGGTTTCCCGGTATGTTTGGAGAGTATTTCATCTAGTTTCTTTCTTAGGTCTAGTGCCTCCTTTGCTTGTATTTCAATATCTGCCGCTGGTCCCTGAAATCCGCCCGAGAGCTGATGAATCATAACCTTTGAGTTCGGCAACGCATATCTCTTGCCCTTTGCTCCTCCGGCCAAGATAATCGCTCCCATACTCATCGCTACACCCACACAAGTCGTCACTACGTTTGGTTTGATATATTGTATGGTGTCATATATGGCAAGTCCGGAATATACAGAGCCACCTGGTGAGTTTACATAGAGATGGATATCTTTCTTTGGATCTTCGCTCTCCAAAAATAGCAGCTGGGCAATAATAATGTTTGCCACAGTATCATCTATTGGTGTCCCAAGAAAAACTATTCTGTCTTTTAAAAGGCGTGAATAAATATCATAAGCCCTCTCACCTAGATGAGTTTTCTCTATAACTGTTGGTATAAGTATCTGGCTTCCTTCTGGTTTCATAATATGTTCTCCTGCTAATTTACTAATACTTTTAGGTTGTCCGCTTTGTCCCTACATCAAATTAGTAGATTAGTACTATTCGTATATTAGAACGGTAGATTATTTTACACAATACTCAAAAAGTTTTTCCATTGTCTTTTTAGCTTGTAAACCGTTTTTTATTTGCTGTTCTGCCTCTTTTTCATTTAGTTTCTTTTTCATCTCTTCAGTACTCTGTCCTGCTTGCGCTAAAACAACAGCTTTCTCGTCCTCTATTTCTTTATCTGTAACTGTCACTTTTTCCAGTTCTGTGATTTTTGACAAAATCAGGCCATACTTGACCCTTTTCTCGGCATCCGGCTTCATTTCCTTTTCCAGCTCTTCCCTGGTTTTCTTCGACATCTCCAGGTATCTCTCCATAGTTATGCCAGACTGGCCAAGGTTTGCCTCTGCGTCATGCCACATCCGATGAATTTCTTGACTGATAAGCGTTTCGGGCAACTCTATTTTTATCTTTTCAGCGATTTTTGTCATTATCTCTTCTTCCAATCTCCGTTTTTCTTCCATTTCTTTGACTTCTTCCAGGTTTTTCTCAACTCCCTTCTTCATCTCATCCACATCTTTAAATATGCCAAATTTTTTGGCAAAATCATCATTTATTTCAGGGATAATCTTCTCTGAGATTGAAACCATTTTAACTTTAAAAGTCACTTTCTCGCCTTGCAGCTTTTTCTCGTGGTAGTCTTTTGGAAATGTTACGTCAAAAGTCTTTTCCTCTCCCTTGCTCATCCCTATCAAGTTCTCTTCAAATCCGGGAATAAATGTACCGGCACCAATAACTATGGGGTATTTATCTCCCTTTGCTCCCTGAACAGGAACGCCTTTCTGTGTTCCTTCAAAGTTTATCTCTGTTTTAT
>CAZTWZ010000103.1:0-2912 GCA_964617835.1 uncultured Candidatus Saccharibacteria bacterium
ATGTTTGGTAATTTCAATAAACATCAGCAACATAACAATGCACTGCAGTTGACCCAGCACCCAACGCGCCGCTACGCTCTGCGCCGGGTGCCGGTCAACTGAGTTTAAGCGTTATGTGTAAAAAGAGCATTCTTGATGTGGCCATTTTAAATTGGAAAAAATAATATGAAGAAGTTGAATTTATTTATTAGTTATTCTCACCTTGATGAACAAGATATAGATGAATTCAGAAAACACCTTTCTCCTTTAAAAGAGAATGGGTTAATTGGAACTTGGTATGATCGTATGATAGTGGCGGGTCATGAGTTTCAAGACAACATTGATAATAATCTTGAAACTGCCGATATAATATGCCTATTTATATCCGCCAACTTCCTTTCTTCACCCGCATGCTTAAAAGAAAAGACTAAAGCTCTTGAATTAAAGAAAAATAGAAGGGTTGCTGTTATACCTATCATATTATCTGCGTGTGGATGGCTAGATGACAAGAGCATTTCTCGATCGTTGGCTTTACCAACAGATGGAAAGGAAGTAAACACATTTAAGAACTCAACTGATGCCTGGCACAATGTCTATGAAGGACTAAAAGCCGTTGTAAATCTTGAAGCAAAGATAAAAAATACGACAATTAAAGAGTCTTTTTTATCCTTTTTAGAAAATGCCGAGATGCTAACTAAGGCTCACTCGAAAAAGGATCAGGTTACTTTGAATGATATATTCGTTTTTCCTGATCTAAAAAAATACGATGATATAAGAGAATATGAAAAAAGTGAAAGTTCAGAAATTTTAATTAATGATATTTTAAGCTATTCGAAAATACTTATTGCTGGTGAAAATCAGTCAGGAAAAACGACATTATGTAAAAGAATATTTCTTAGACTAAGAGAATGTAATTATTTTCCTGTCTACATATCAGACAAAAGCGCGTTACTTTTAGGGAAATTATCTAATAAAATTGACACTGCATTTTCTGAGCAATATGAAGGGATTGGAATTGAGGAAGTAAAAGATAGGTTAATACCAATTGTAGATGATTTTCATTTTGCCAAACACAAAGACAAAAACATAGAATGCTTATCAAGATATACACATCAAATTATAATTGTAGATGATATATTTAGCTTAAATATCAAAGATGAAAGCATTATTCAGTCGTATACTCACTTTAAGATTAAAGAGCTCAGGCCGAGTTTAAGGAATAAATTGATTGAAAAGTGGACTCATTTAACTGACTACAGTGAAAATAGACAAAATGATAAATACCGTAAAATTGATAAGACAACAGAGTTAGTAAATAATTCTTTAGGAAAAGTAATTGGAAGCGGCATTATGCCCGCCTATCCATTTTTTATTCTTACAGTAATAAGTACTAACGAGGCTTTTGGGAAAACGCTTGATCAAGAGATAACGTCACAAGGCTATTGTTATCAAGCGCTTATTTATTTGTACTTAAGAAAAGAAAATGTAGAAAATGAAGAAATTGACACTTATGTCAATTTTCTTACCGAACTGTCATACTATTTCTATTCATCAAAAAAGGAAGAGCTTTCAGAAAGTGATTTCAATATTTTCATGCGAAATTATACGGAGAAGTATAATCTATCAATAAAAAAAGAGAGATTATTGGATAAGCTCCAAAAAACACAAATCATCATTAACGATTGTTTTGGTAACTATTATTTTCGATATCCGTACTTGTACTACTTTTTTGTCGCAAAATACCTTTCTGAGCACATAGATGACAATAAAAAAGAAGTAGATGAAATAATTAAAAATCTTCATAAAGATGAGAATGCTTATATAGCAATATTTATTTCACATCATTCGAAAAATGGGTACATATTAGATGAGATTACTCTTACTGCTTGTAGTTTGTTTGAATCACATGGTCCAGCAACCTTAGGAAAAGATGAGATAAAACACTTAGATGGCCAAGTTGATGTAATCGTAAAAGAAGTGTTGCCTCATGCAGCAGCAACGCCTGAAAGAGAGAGAGCTAAACGCCTGGAAATGCAAGATGATGAAGACCAGAATAAAAGGAATGAAGATGATAAACACACATCAATTGAAGATGATGTTGAGATAGAGTTAAGAAGAAGTATAAAAACTGTCGAGGTTATGGGAAGGATTATAAAAAACCGCGCAGGATCATTAGAAAAAAAACGACTTGAAGAAATATTTGAAGAGGCAATGAATGTGCATCTGCGTATCTTAACATCGTTTTTTGAGATTGTAGAAAATGATGAGGAAGAGGTCATCGATTATATTTCAAATAGAGCAAGCAAGTTCTTCTCCGAAAAAGGAAAGCAAAGAAAAATAGAGGGGAAAAAGATAACGCCTCCTTCCAAAGAGGAAATCAAGAAACTATCAAAAGTAATATTCTGGAATATGAATTTCTTTTTCATATATGGCTTAATTAATAAAATTATTCATTCGTTAGGTTCGGATAAGCTAATTGAAGTAATTGAAAGAGTCTGTGACAAGAAAGGAAACCCTGCTTCTTTTCTTGTAAAGCATGGGATTTTAATGTGGTATAACAAAAATATTCAAGTAAACAATATTGCTTTAGAAATTGACAAAGATGAGTTTTCGGAAACATCAAAGAAGATATTAAAGTTTCTCATTGTTAATCATTGTGCTATTCACTCTGTCGATTTTAAAGCCAAGCAAAGGATAGGCGATAAACTTGGAATTCCATACCAAAAACTACTAACAACTCACGAAGAATAGACGTGTTAGATATATCCTGCTCTGAAATAGAAAAACACATAACAAAAGCATACACGCGGACTGCCAAAAGCGGCGCAACTTTCGCTACGCTACAGCCGCACCACTTTTGGCAGCCAGTGATGCTAGGCGTTATGTTGTGAAAAACATTAATGATTGTGGTTCTGTAATTCAAGCAATATAAA
>CAZTWZ010000104.1:0-2870 GCA_964617835.1 uncultured Candidatus Saccharibacteria bacterium
CCAAACATGAATTTTCTTCAAACATTAAGAATTAATAGGTTACTTGCCTTTTTTTTGTGAATTAGTTATTTTTGGTGTAACATCATCTACTTTATACTTAGAAGTATTGGGAGAGGTATATTCAAACTTTTTTTTGGGGTCTATCGTTGCCATATTTGAAATAACATCTTCTGTTCCTGAATTCTTTTTTTCGACTTCCTTTCTAGCTTCTTCTAGGTTTTTATTAGTGGTTGGGCTACTCTTATCAAAGATTGTGTTTGGGTCTGTTTTGCTTTTTGATGTACCTTGTGTATTATAAGCACCACCAGTATCTATCATCAGTGATATTCTTTCTATTTCTCCCTCTGCGCCCTCAAGTGATGCTTTTTTGGGTGGCAGTGGTTCTTTTTCTGGGGCAGTGGTGTTTTTTTGTTCGGGTGATTGTTTTTTAATTTGATCATTGGTTTTTTTCCAAGCCCTTTGTCTTGGCTTCATAAAGAAATATAGAAAAGCTCCAGCGAAAGCATAGAAAGGGCGACCGTTAAACTTTATAAAGCATGCAAGCAGCGAAAAAGAACCAAAAAAAGCACCAACAAGCAGAGAGGGCATCATAGACATCCCTAATTTTGTCAGGATGAGCATAACAATAACAGTCACTATGGCCGCGACAAAAACAAAGGCAAACTGCCTTAGGGTGAAAGGCCCTATTATTTTGTCTTCTACATTCATTTCTTGTGGTATTTTATACTGCATGATATTTAAATATTATGTTTAGTCGTCTTTATTTTCATCCATTACTTGTTTGATAACTTTAGTTGCTCCCTCTTTCTTTTGTGTTTTATCGACTTTTTCAGCCATAGACAGAGAGTCATATCTTCCTGCCTTTACTCTCGTCTCTTCTGCATGTCTGAGAATATTACCAACCGCTACTTTATTTTCTCTATTTTTTAAGTGTTGTATATAAGCTCCGATAGCATTACGGCCCTCTTGATTAGAAAACTTTCTAAGGTGTTTACGAGCTTTGTTAGAACTGATGTGACTCCAGTTTCCCGTAGCGGCATGTTCAATATCTTTATCTGAAATATGGACACCTTCTTGACCTGCTTTATCTCTAAGAGATCTAAGTCTAGCGGCACCCCCTTGTCTTGTTCCTTTTTCGGGAGTATAGGCATTATCATGACCAAGAGCAGCTTTTCCAAGCCAGTTCATGTTACCATCTGTTGCTCCTATGGCACCAAGCTTTGATAAACGAGTTTTTCTGCCCACAGCTCCCAAGGCACCTCCGAGGTGCTGCTCTTTCTTTTTATCAATCCTTTTGCCTCTTTTATCCCAGCGTGCTTTGGCGGCCTTTGGATCAAAGGGTACCCCAACGATACCTTTCTTACCGGAAACTCTATCCTGGATACCTTGTCCGACTGCACCTAACATTTTTAGAGGGAACCATATAGCAAGAGGGATGGTTAAAAAGGCAAGTATCATTACCGACCAATCAGCTAAAAAGTTGTCAGTTGCGTCGGAGGTTCCACCGCTAACGGTAAAAGTTGTGGTGTTGGCGTCAGGGGCTACATCAGGGGCTACAGAGTTTACCATACTCATTCCTACCCACAAGATGAGGATACATATAGGGAAGAAAAAAACCCACTTCATAAAGTTTTTTACCCATTCTTGCAGATATTTTTCTGTCCATGGCAAAATGGTCATAGCAAAAGCAAGAGGTGATATGATGATGAGAAAAGCGAGGAAGGCAGCACGGAAGAAAAGAGCAACGGCCAAAACCAAAAACACAAAAAAAGAGATTATACATATAATCAAAACAACAAAAGTCATAGCTGTTGATATATTATCTCCGCTAAGTCCTTCCAGCGATTTGCCAAGACCTGTAAAACCAGCAAAAAAACCAGCAGTGTTCCCAGAGTCACCTAGCAGTGAACCGACGATAGCATGTGAGAAGTTTATAAGGGATATGCATAGAAATTTACTGAAAACTATTAGAAAAACAGCAAGGAACATCTTCGGTATCATTCTGTTTACCCCCCATGTCTGTATCTGTATTTTCAAAAGGTTCATAAAGGCGACTACAAGGATTATTATGCCAAAGATTTCTAGCGACAAGTTTCTTACGTTGGTCCATGCGGCTGTTACGCCATCGGCTGATATCACGGTTGTTGTATATCCGACAGCCATTTGTACAAACCAAAAACCGGCAGAGAAAAAGGCTCGGCCGATACTTAAAAGGGCATTATTTATAGTATCTTCTCCTATATAGGCGAAAGCAAAGTGAGGAAAGAAAAGAACCCCAGCCAGCAAAGAAAGTGACAGCAATACTTTAAGCACGGTTCCTTTCTCTCTAAAATAATTATTAAAAATATTTGTAAACATCACCCTCATACAAAGATTATAGTGCCAAAGCATCCCGTAGCGCAAGAAGAATTATGGCAAGATATTCTTAAAATAAAAAACTAAAAATAAAACAAAAGTTTTAACTATTCAGAGTAAAAATATATGTCTTACGTAAAGAGACTCATAACTAGAGTTACAAGGAAGTAAGATGCAATAATGATAACCAGTCCGATTAGGGCATAGATGATAGTCTTCTTTGCTCCTTCTGTTTGTGCGGAGTTTCCTGCAGAGGTAAGATACCTGAGACCGCCGAAAATGAGAACCACCACCACTAGAGCGCCAGCTATAAGAAGCAGCCATCCGCCTACTTTTTGGATAAGTTCAACCACACTGGATATGGGGTCTCCGCTTGTATCTTCAGGTATTTTTATTTTAACTTTCGGTGTTGTCTCTTGGGCGAAGGCAACGCCTGCAGATAGAAAAGATACCATAAAGGATGATACACCTAGTAACTTCTTTTTCATTTTTTCACTCCTATATCACGCATTTTC
>CAZTWZ010000105.1:0-2865 GCA_964617835.1 uncultured Candidatus Saccharibacteria bacterium
CGCAAGTTGAGCTCAGGTCCGGATTAAAACTTAATGTAAACCACCCTCAAAACGGACGCTTCAAAGTCAAGTTTGCCAAAGATGAGTTAGCTGTAAGAATAGAGGTTATGCCTTCACTCTATGGAGCAGATATTGTCATTCGCATATTTAATGTTCAGGCAGAGCTTCTGGACATAAACCAGCTCGGTATTCGCGATGTACAGCTGCCGCTGCTTGAATCTGCCTTAATCCGTCCTCATGGAATGATACTGGTTGTAGGCCCTACCGGCTCCGGAAAAACTACAACTATTTATTCTCTCTTAAATAAGCTGAATGCGCCGGAAATAAAGCTAATTACTCTTGAGGACCCGATAGAATATACTCTCCCCAGAGCAACCCAATCCCAAATAAATGAAGGAGAGAACTTCAACGATAGATTAAAGGCAGTCCTTCGGGAAGATCCGGACATTATAATGCTCGGCGAGATCCGTGACGCCGAAACAGCCAAAACAGCCCTTCAGGCCGCTATTACAGGACACCTCCTCATAACAACACTTCACGCCAATGACGCAGTGACAGCGGTGCCCAGAATTATTGGCCTTGTTGAAGATGCTTCCTCCTTTCTTGATGCCGTTAATATTATTATTGCCCAGCGCCTGGTGAGACAGATATGCCAGAACTGTATTGAAGAATACAAGCCAAGTGATAATGAAACGGCGGAGATAAACAAAATTCTTGATTCGCTCCCCATAGAACACAAGCCCCAAAAACCGCCGAAGTTTTATCACGGCAAGGGCTGTAAAGAATGTAATACCATCGGCTATAAAGGAAGGGTTGGCATCTTTGAGCTTTTGCGTGTCTCTCCAAACTTCCAGAAAGCGGTTGTAGAAAACTCCACTCTGCACGAACTAAAGCAGGTGGCAGAGAAAGATGGCATGCTAACCATGGAACAAGACGGCTTCCTGAAAGCCGTGGAAGGAACAGTGAATATTGTAGAGGTTTTGAAGGTGATAAAAGAATAATATAAGTAAATTGCTAATGAGGAATTTCTAATTCCTAATAAAATCGCAATGACGAATGACACAAAAAGGAAATTTGATTGAAAGGAAAGAACCGCTGCTTTTGGTATTCTAATAATTCAATTTGCAAAAAAGGCTCCTAAAACACAGTAACTGCCCCGCTAATAAATCAATTGGTTCGGTCTGGAACGAGCGTTGGTGCAAACTACTGTGAGGCTGATGATGCTGAATCAAGAGCTGATTTTAAACATAAAATCGGCATCTGTAAAAAGGAATCACGAGAAACTCAGCATTGGCTTAAAATGATTATATCTGCAGAACCCAAATTAAAAGAAAAATCAAAATCACTAATACAAGAGTCGCAGGAACTCAATCTAATCTTCAACGCTATTATAAATTCAACAAAGAAAAATACTAAAAAAATTAAACATTAATTAATTGTTTGTTAATTAGAAATTCTTAATTATTAATTCTATTAATATGCCGACTATTCTAAATACACTTACAAACATAGTCCTAGACATTGCTTTTCCGAAAAAGTGTGTGGTTTGTGGAAAACTAGATACTCTTTTTTGTGAAAAATGCCTTGGAAGGGTCATTTTTTTAAAAACACAAAACTGTCCATACTGTTTTAAAATAACTCTTCGCGGACGAGTGTGCAAAAGCTGCAAGCCAAGAAGTGCCTTAACAGGCGTATATGTTATGGCTCACTTTGAAGAACCCTTAAAAGAAGTTATTCACAAATATAAATATGAATCTATAAAAGCTCTGAGAGGTGACTTGGCTGATATTGCCTGGCCGTACATGGAAGATTTCCCCAAAAAGGCAATCTTGACGTGCGTACCATCAAGCCCCAAAAGGCTTACATGGCGCGGATACAACCAGTCAGAAGAGATAGCAAAAATATTGGCAAAAAATACCGGGATACGCTTCTACCCAAACTTGCTAAAAAGAGCTAAATACAAAACTCCCCAAACTCAGCTCAAACGCAAAGAGAGATTTCAAAATGTCCAGGACGCCTTTAAGGCAGATAAAAAAATCGACCTGGAGGGAAAGCAGGTGGTAATATTTGATGACCTTGTTACGAGCGGGGCAACGCTAGATGCCTGCGCCAGAGAGATACGCAAGATGGGGGCAACACGAGTGTGGGGTTTTGTACTGGCTCGCAATAGATAGAAGCCCGTCATTCTGGCTTGCCCACCCGTTCCATAGCCTTGGCGCAGGAAGGTCCAGAATCTATTTTAGATTAACTTTTGCTTATATCAGATTCTGGAGTCCCTTCAGTCCCCAGAATGACAGTTAAATACTCATTTTTGTATAAAATTACTATTGCGTTTTATTATAGATTCAGCTACTATTATATCAACAAACTAGATGGTATTAAATAGTAGGAGGGGAAAATGAAAAAAGACAGTTCTCTAACTGATGAGGGATTCTTCGCAGGCGAGTTAGCGCAAACTGATTGGGCTGACGATGGCGTAGAGGGACAGCTTGCCGTTGATGTTTACCAGACAAAAAATGCGGTCGTGGTAAAGGCGCCGGTTGCCGGTGTTGATCCTGAAATGCTTGATATAGATGTGACTAATGAGTCGGTTGCTATTCGCGGCGAGAGATATGACGAGAAAGAAGTAGACCAGGAAGGTTATCATTTCCAGGAATGTTACTGGGGTTCTTTTGCCCGGCAGGTAATGCTCCCTGTAGAATGCGATGCCGATAAGGCAGAAGCAACCTTCAAGAATGGCATACTTACCATCAGAATACCAAAACTTCAAAAAACAAAGTCAAAGAAGCTCAAAGTAAAGCCAAATTAATTAAAAATTATAAATCTAATCACCTTGAGATAAGGTGATTTTTTTATTTACCTTGT
>CAZTWZ010000106.1:0-2865 GCA_964617835.1 uncultured Candidatus Saccharibacteria bacterium
ATTGCTTTTTAAAATCTTCCTGCTATGCCCCGCTTCTTTAGTCCCTACCGCTATAACCCTTAAGCCCCTCTCAGCCATATCGGTTAATATGTCTGTCACAACTTTCAGTTTGACCTTATTTAGCGCGTGTACCTTGCCATCTATATAGATCTTATCGCATTTTTTAATAATCTCTTCCGGCGCCCCTTTTATGCATAGCGAACAGACCTTTTGCGACTCTGTCAACACGCTCATCGTTTTTCTTTTTGAAGAAAAGGGAACTTCATCTATTCTCTTGCTGGCTTCTTTTATAAAGCCCATATCCAGCGCCGTTTCCATAAGCGCTACATCAATGGGCTCACCTGTCAGCTTTGTTTTTCCAATACTCTCTACAACTTCAGCGTTTGAACAGTTAGCAGAGACATACAGAAGTTTTTCAAAATCATGGCTTGCCTCTATACCTTTTTGTTTTAAGATACCCCTTTGTTTGAAGCCGTCTTCTTCTTTTTTCAATATACTCTGCCCCGCAAAAAGCTCAACAACCTTAAGCTGGTTGTGAGTTAGGGTGCCTGTTTTGTCTGTGGCTATTACCGTTGTTGTGCCAAGTGTCTCAACTGCCATCATATTTCTAACAATGGCCTTTTTATTCGCCATTCTCTTTGCGCCCAAAACCAAGATGACCGTTATGGCTATAGGCAGGCCCTCCGGTATAGCGGACACTGCTAAGCTCACCGCCACCTGCGCCATGTATATTGCACTCTCGCCTTTTAATACTCCAAGGGCAAGAATCAGTAAACTTACTATCAGGACAGTTATCCCTATCTCCCTGCTCAAAACTTTCATCTTTTTTTGGAGCGGTGTTTCACTGTTCGGCTCATCTGCGAAAAGAGCGATTTTACCAAACTTTGTCCCGTGTCCTGTGGCAGTAATCATACATATGCCTTTACCTTCCGACACTGTTGTGCCCTGATAAACCATATTTGGCGAAGTTATATCTTCTTTTTTAGATACCTTGTCCGCCTGTTTTTTAATTAATTTTGATTCCCCGGTTAAGGAACTCTCATTAAGAAGAAGGTTGTTTGACTCCAGCAGTCTGCCATCGGCAGGAACTTTATCACCTTCTTCCAGGAAAACTACATCACCCGGGACTAACTCCTCCGACTCTTTCCTTTTTGTCTTTCCATCCCTTAGGACATTCACATATGAGGCAGCCAGCTTCTTCAATGAATTAATCTCTTTCTCGGCCTTTCTTTCCTGCAGGTAGCCGATAACAGCATTTATGAGGACAACCATAAAAATAACAAAAGCATCGACCGGCTCTCTGATGACTAGCGCAAAAACAGCCGCCATCAAAAGAACGTATATGAGGGGACTTTTAAAATTTGAAAAAAAGATAGAGAGCCTTGATTTCTTTTTTGACTGCTCTATCCTGTTTGGTCCATAAACTCCAAGCCTTCTTTTTGCTTCTTCTTCGCTTAAGCCCTCCTTACTTCCGGATAAAATATCCAGGCCCTCCTTGAAAGACAGGCCTCCGAAGTCAACTTCCAGGTTTTCCAGGTTTATTTTTTCTAGCTCAACTGTCGGCAAGTTCGCACCCTCATTTTTAAATTATTCTTGACGTAAATCCTCTACCCTTAAATGACTGGCTCTTGGCGTATTCATAAAATTATCTTCTATATCTTCTATAATGCAGTCTCTTACTTCCAAAGGATAAAGAAGTGTATCTTTTATCTTATTTAAAGGTATCCACTGTGGTTTATAATATTTTTTACCCATTCTCATATCCTCTCTTTCATTACTATCGCCAAGCTTGGGCTTACCCTTTACATAGGAACAAAGATAAAAATACTGCTCACTTTTTATTCCATTACTATGGTTGAGATAGTGCTTATAAACTAATTTTCCTATTTTAATATCAATAGAAAATTCTTCTTTTACTTCTCTGATAACGGCTTCTTTTATGGTCTCATCTGCCTCCACGCCTCCGCCAGGAAAAACAAAATATATATCCTTCCCCCTTTCTCTCTGCATAACAAGAATTTGACCATTGTGGATTACGATACCAACTGCTCTAATTGACAACTTTTCCATACTCTTTATTTTAGCTTAAAAATCAAAAAGACACACTAGTAAAACTAATGTGTCTTTTTGTGTGTATCAGCCAGTGTTCTGGCGACGTGCTACTTTCCCAGAGCTTGATGACTCAAGTATCATCGCCGCTGGAAGGCTTAACTTCTGTGTTCGGTATGGGAACAGGTGTGGCCCTTCCGCAAAAGCCACCAGAACACTGCCTGATACACCACGCCCAATTTTCAAAGAAAATTATTCGGGCATGCTTTTTTTGATGGTGCAAATTAGAATTATTTACCCGCCTAAATTTCATAGAAACTTTGGCAGATAAATCCAATCACTGATTACTGGTTAAGTTGCAACTTTTTGCAACAGTATTGAGTATGCAGTATACAGTATTGATAAAAAATCCACAATACATAATACTCTATACCCGATACTGATTTCTACATTAAGATGCAAAATCATTAAGTCATTGATCTATTAGTACTCCTCGGCTGAATGCGTTACCGCACTTACACCTAGAGCCTATCAACCTCATGGTCTATAAGGGATCTAATAACGAAACCTAATCTTGGAGGTGGCTTCACGCTTATATGCTTTCAGCGTTTATCCATTCCCGACGTAGCTACCCAGCGATGCTCTTGGCAGAACAACTGGTACACCATAGGTCGGTCCATCCCGGTCCTCTCGTACTAGGGACAGCTCTCCTCAAGTTTCAACGCCCACGACAGATAGGGACCGAACTGTCTCACGACGTTCTGAACCCAGCTCGCGTACCCTTTTAATTGGCGAACAGCCAAACCCTTGGGACCT
>CAZTWZ010000107.1:0-2825 GCA_964617835.1 uncultured Candidatus Saccharibacteria bacterium
GTGAATAACTTTATACCTATTAAAAAGTCCAATATGTTATGGACCGTAACAAATTGTTGACTTTAAGTTAAATTTAGCTTATAATCTTTTAAGTTATTTAAATATAACGGAATATTATTAACTAAACGAACGGGGTACGGATAAGTCTCAGGATAAGAGAAACTATTCGTATGTCGGAAAAGTTTTTTTTGTGCAAAAAATGAAAGCGATATTAGCAAAAAAAATAGGAATGACGAACTATTTTACAGATAAGGGTGAAATGGTTCCTGTTACATTGGTTGAGGCTGGTCCGTGTGTGGTTGCCCAGATTAAGACAAAAGATAAGGATAGTTATGAAGCTGTTCAAATTGGCTTTAGTGAAGCAAAAAAGACAGGAAAGGCGCTAGAAGGCCACTTAAAAAAACCAAAAGCCAAGTCAAGATATTTGCAGGAAGTAAAAATAGATGCTAAAGAACTAAAAATTGGAGATAAAATAACCTGTAATATTTTCAGTGCTGGGGACAAAGTTAATGTAGTGAGTATAAATAAAGGCAAGGGTTTTCAGGGAAATATCAAAAGACACAACCATCACCGCGGTCCGATGACTCATGGTTCCAGAAACCAGCGAAGGCCAGGCTCTATCGGTGCGGCATTTCCTCAGCATGTTTTTAAGGGGACAAAGCTTCCCGGTCAGATGGGGAATGTTAAAACAACAGTAAAAAACCTAAAAATAGAGAAGGTAGATGCTGATAAGGATATCTTGGCAGTTAAAGGAGCTATTCCCGGACCAAAAAAGTCATTAGTTTTAATAAAAAGCGCAGGATAAAAAATGAAAGTAGCAGTTTATGATAGAACGGGGAAGAAAGCCGAAGGCTCAATAGATACCAGGCTTTTTGATGGTAAGAAAAATCCGGCATTAATAGCCGAGGCTGTTTATATCCTATCTTCAAATAAAAGGCAGGCACCGGCGCAAACTTTGGACAGGTCTGAAGTTCGGGGCGGCGGCAAGAAACCATGGAGGCAAAAAGGAACAGGCAAAGCCAGAGCAGGATCAACAAGATCCCCTATCTGGAGAAGCGGAGGAGTAACATTCGGTCCAAGGCCAGAACAACATTTTAAGCTGGATATGCCAAAGAAAAAGCGCATAGCGGCGTTGAAGGCTGCGCTTGCGACAAAAAAGACAGAAGATATCCTGGTTATTAAAGAAATTAAGTTAGAAAAACCAAACACCAAAACTCTTTCTAATTTATTTAAAAAACTAAACTTGGACAGGAATGTTTTGATAATAAGCGAGAAGGATGATATCAATCTATATAAAAGCATAAGAAACTTGAGGTATGGCGTGAAAACATACAATTACAAAAGTATGAATGTTTATGACATCTTATGGGCAAGGAAAATTGTATTTTTAGGTGATAGTCTGAAGTTAGCTGGGGGCAAGAAATAATGGAGATGATAAAAATCCTGAAAAGGCCAGTAATAAGTGAAAAAAGTTTTGCTTCAGCAGAAAATGGAAAGTATGTTTTTGTTGTAGCTTGTAAGACAAACAAGATAGAAATAAAAAAGGCAATAGAGAAACTTTTTAAGGTAACAGTTGTGGATGTGAGAACGGTTGTAATGAAGGGTAAAGTAAAGAGAGCGGGGAGAAAGTTTGGCAAGCGCCCTGATTTCAAAAAAGCATACGTAACATTGAAAAAAGGTGACAAAATAGAGGAGTTCAAGGGGATTTAAATGGCAGTAAAATTTGTAAAACCAACGTCAAATGCAAGACGCAAAATGAGTATGGATGATTTTTCGGATGTGACTAAAAAGAAACCGGAAAAGTCTTTGACTGTTCCTTTGAAAAAGAAGGCAGGCAGAAATGCCCAGGGAAAGATTACGGTTCGCCATAAGGGCGGAGGCGCGAAAAGAAAATATAGAATTATTGATTTTCAAATGACTGGAAATATAGAAGGCAAGATTGCTGCAATAGAGTATGATCCGAACAGAAATGCCCGTATAGCATTAGTTCAAAAGAAAGAGGGCGGAAAGTTTTATATGATAGCGCCAAAGAATGCGCGGGTTGGCCGAAAAATTATAATAGGGGAAAACGCTGAGGCAAGGTCCGGAAATAGAATGGCGCTTAAAGATATTCCCGTTGGTACCGTTATTTATAATATAGAGCTGGTACCGGGAAAAGGAGGGCAGTTAGCAAGGAGCGCAGGAACAAAAGCTCAGCTTATGGCCAGGGAAGGAAAGCTTGTTCAAGTTAAACTTCCTTCAAGTGAACAGAGATTAGTTCAGGAAACTTGTCTTGCATCAATCGGTGAGGTTTCAAATCCGGAACACAAGAATATAAAGGTAGGCAAGGCGGGCAGGAAAAGACATATGGGCATAAGGCCGACTGTTCGCGGTAAAGCAATGAATCCCGTTGATCACCCTCATGGCGGGGGAGAGGGGGCACATTCTGTGAGCCCTAAACATCCTAAAACTCCCTGGGGTATGCCGGCCTTAGGATATAAAACCAGAAACAGAAAAGCCAAGTCAGCAAAAATGATAGTTAGAGGAAGGAAGAGGTAACAACTACAGATTACAAATTTTAAACGAATCTACTAATAATACAAATAGATACAAATATTCGTTCGTAAAGATTAGTAACATTTGTAGATTCGTCAGAGATATGTAATTAGTAAGAGAGGAGCGAAAGCGACGATGTCAAGATCACTTAAAAAGGGTCCCTATGTGGATGAAAAACTTCTAAAAAAGGTTAAAGCATTAGGACATAACAAGAGAATAATAAGAACCTGGGCACGCAACTCATCTATTGCTCCAGAGATGGTTGGATATACTATAGCCGTACATAATGG
>CAZTWZ010000108.1:0-2795 GCA_964617835.1 uncultured Candidatus Saccharibacteria bacterium
GCAACTTATATTAATAGCGGACCATTAACCCTTGAAGCTCTACCAGGTTATTGGGTCCATTTAAAAATGGATATGTCGATGATGCGAACCTCCATGAATATGGAAATGATTATGTATACGCTCTTCTACAAAAATAAAATGATTCAAATCCAAGGGCAGGTGGCAACCGCTATCAATGGAAATCCAATAGCCCATGGAAAATTCAAAAGATATGAAAAGTTGTTTGACCTGATAGCAAACAGCCTTGTCATTACCAATCTGTATAAATAGTTAAGAAATGGATACTTAACTGTGTAAACCTATTGGGGTAAATCACCCGATGCTACATGACAAGAACAATAACGAGGAGTATAATACAAAGATGTTGGAAGATTTGCCGGTTCAGTACAAGGTTTCGGACTAGAACCTTTTATACAGGTAAGGCAAAAGACACAATTATCCTTATCAATTATTCCAACCATAAAGGGGACGAGTGAGTGGATGATATGATAGAGGGTTTAGGTGAAAAAAGGAGATTGTTTCAACTGATGAAGGCTATCATCTTTATAATTTTCTGGTCCCTTGTGCTTGTTTCTCCCATGAGGCCGACATCCGCATGTGCCGGTTACAAGGAAGGAGTCGAGGCTTTTAAACGTGGTGATTATCAGACCGCACGCAGGGAGCTTGAGAAGGCCGGGGAGCAAGGAAATGCAAAGGCGCAGTTCAATGTTGGAGTCTTTTACACAACCGGCCTTGGCGTGGAAAAGGACTATAAAAAAGCTGTAAAATGGTACCGCATGGCCGCGCAGCAAGGATATATAGAGGCTGAAGTCAACCTCGGTTTGATGTACGAAAGAGGGCTAGGTGTAGCAAAAGATGATAAAAAGGCAGTAAAGTGGTATCGCAAGGCCGCTGAACAAGGGAGTGCAAAGGCGCAGTTTGATCTCGGTGTGATGTACGAAAACGGCAATGGCGTCAATAGAGACTATACAGAAGCCTTAAACTGGTATCGCAAGGCCGCTGAGCAGGGGTTGATAGAGGCGCAGTATAGCCTTGGTGACATGTACATGAACGGCACGGGGGTACCAAAAGGCTATACAAAGGCTTTCATAAAGGCCTTCGAGTGGTACCGCAAGGCTGCAGCGCAAGGGGACGCGCAAGCACAAGTCAAGGTTGGGAACCTGTATACAAAAGGTCAGGGTGTTGAACAGAACTATAAGGAGGCAGAAAAATGGTATCGTATGGCCGCAGAGCAAGGGCTAATAGAAGCCCAGTATAATCTATCCGTGATGTACGCCAATGGCCAGGGTGTCAAAGAGGATTATGTTATGAGTTACGTCTGGGCAGAACGTGCGGCTTCAGGCGGTGACCAATACGCCATAAAACTCTTGGACGACCTTGAAAAAGTAATGACACCAGAGCAGATCGCAGAGGCGCGGAGAAGAAACTCAAATTAAAATTGCAAAAGGGATGTTGACGAATTAACCTGCTAAAATTTATGGAGTGTGAATTGGGAAAAAAACTTCAAAAGATAGTTCCCGCTTTAATGGCATTATGTCTATTAATCGTCGTAAGTGCCTATGCTGCCGAAAAACCGGAGCTGAATAGCAACAAGGAGAGGGCTGGGAATGAGGTGCTGGTAGCAAGCTTCATAGACAATGAGGAGATTGGTGACACGCCATCATGGTGCGGTAATGATGGATTCATGTTTAGAGGTGACCTTATCTCGCTTAAGGGGAACAAGGGCCATGTTATAAGGAAAAATGAAAAATTTTATGGATGCACTCCTGATGGCAAGTGGGTTTTGTATGAAGACGAATCCGGCAAACGAGAGTATAAAGACATCTGGGGTACTGTGCCAGGCAAGATCATTGATGACCCTTACACTTGGAGCACATCTGTAGTGGATCTTTATAGATATGAGGTAGACACAGGTGCAAGGCAGAAGTTTGCCGTGGTTCCGGAATTAAGCAGGGCCGAGGCCTCTCCAGACAGTTCAAAAGTTTTTTTCACAAGCAGTCCAGAGATTATTATGGATATGCCGAAACCAGAATGGAAAGTAGTGTGGCCTGTTAACGAAAAGGTGTCGAAGACGTGGCATATAATCTATTGGCTTAAAGATTCATCTGGTGTTGTGTCAGAAATACATAAAGGTGGTAGAGTTCTTGGATTTAGTGTTGAATTCTTCGGCGAAGAAGGCCGGACAAAGGCATATAGTTTAGAGCAACTTGGTCTACCCCCTGGTTTAGATGGCTACTTCAGATTATTAGGTGTTGACAAAAACAACAGGATTTATTTTCTCATTAATAAGATGAATTATGATACTGACATTGATAGGAATTATGTCTTTCGTTGTAATATTAAAGGACAAGCAATCTCATGCGAAGCACAAGGGGCTTTCGATGCAAATCGGTACATCTCTTCACCAATAGTGCTTCCCTGTGGCGAGATCATTTTTTCTAAATACATAGAGCCTAATGACTGCATATGGCGTCTAAGATTTGGTGTTGGTGAAAATAAAGCACGCTGCATAGTAAACAAACGCTACGGTAGCGACAGTTATGATAATATACGGCTGAAAAATATCTCTCCGGATGGAAAACGCATTGTCTTTTTCCGTACTAAGGAATTAAAAAAGACCAAAGGTAAGGACGTCAAATATAAAGTAGATATTTTTGTCAAGGATCTTTCTGAAAATTAATAGACTTCGTTATTATGTTTGCGAGCATTAATTCATTAATTAATGAAGGTGTTTGCTTTTTATAGTATTAATATAGAAAAAGTAATGCACCAGGTACGGTTCTTAGGGAAACAAT
>CAZTWZ010000109.1:0-2718 GCA_964617835.1 uncultured Candidatus Saccharibacteria bacterium
CTTTTTTATGGGGGGCTTCTATCTTATATCTTTATAAGTATAAATAGTTTTTCATTTTCAGGCTTATATTTTTCCTTTATGCAGGCCATTTTTACGATTGGTCTTTTTGTTTTGACTTTCCCATGGTTAAAGAGGCTTTTCCTTTGGGAAGATAGGGTTGATAAATTAAGGAGCAGGTAATGCCTCCAAAAAGAAAAGATATTTTTAAAAAGTTAGTAGGTCTTGAAGGTGGTAATAAAAAGTGGCGCCTCCATGATCCTAAAACTCGTGATAATGAAAAATGGATTCATCATATTCTTTCTGCTGACAGAGAAGCTCCAAAGATTGAAAGCGAAAGAAATCTGAAGCCCTTTATCCTGCTTGGGCTTATTTGCTTTCTTTTCTTTTCATTAATAATTTCAAGGGTGGCATATTTACAAATCTTTCAGGGCGGAGATTATAAAACCTTGGCAGAGGAGAATAGAAATAGAGGCAATATCATAAGGGCGCCGCGAGGTATTATTTATGACAGGAATCATGTCAAGCTTGTGAAAAATATTCCCAACTATGAGGCAACGATTATTCCGAGCGAGCTGCCCGCAAATGAAAAAGAAAGGGAGAGGGTAATATCAGAAGCGGCAAAAGCATTAAGTATTCCGGAAAAAGAGATTAAGGCAAAAATTGATGAAAAAGGATTAAACTATACTCAGCCAATACTTCTAAAAGAAAATATCACAAAAGACGATTCATTTATCATTTCTTCCAAGATGCTAAAGGGAATAAATGTTCCCGTAAATCCTGTTCGCGAGTATTTGGATGGGGGGCTTCTTTCTCATGCGCTTGGGTACGTGGGGCGTATTAGCGAGAATGAGCTGGAAGAGAAAAAAGATGAATATATGCTCACTGACTATATTGGCAAAACCGGACTGGAAAAGTCATATGAAAATATTTTGAAAGGCAAGGACGGCCGCCAGAAATATGAAGTGGACTCTACGGGAAAGGTGGTAAAGTTTTTGGGTGAGGAGGAACCAGAGTTAGGAAATAGCATAGTTTTGTCTCTTGACTTTGAGTTGCAGAAAAAACTAGCTGAAACTATGCAGAAAGTAATGAGTAATGTCGGTGCGGCTAAAGCTACTGCTGTTGCCTTAGATCCAAGAAGCGGAGAGATTTTGGCTTTTGTGAATTTGCCTTCATATGATAATAATCTTTTTTCAAAAGGAATATCCGGGACTGATTATGCCAATCTTCTAAACAACAAAAATAATCCGCTTCTTCCCAGGGCTATTGCGGGAGAGTATCCTTCGGGGTCGTCTATCAAGCCCTTTATTGCGGCAGGGGCTCTGCAAGAAGGAAATATTAATGAAAACTCTACAGTTAATTCTACAGGTGGTATAAAAGTAGGTGAATGGGAATTTCCGGATTGGAAAAAAGGCGGACACGGCATTACAAATGTGACAAAAGCCATAGCAGAGTCTGTTAATACATTTTTCTATGCTATTGGCGGAGGATATGGAAATATCAAGGGGCTGGGACCGGACAGAATGAAACATTATCTTAACCTTTTTGGTTTTGGAGAAGATACAGGGATTGATATTGGCGGGGAACTGCCCGGCTCCATACCCGATCCTGTCTGGAAAGAAAAAACTAAAAACGAAGACTGGTATCTTGGTGATACCTATCATATGGCTATCGGTCAGGGCGACACTCTTGTCACGCCGCTGCAAATAGCAAATGCCACCTGCGCTATTGCAAATGGCGGAAAACTCTATAAGCCGCGATTTGTTCATGAAGTAGTAGATGAAAATGATAAGGTTTTAGAGGTAAAGCCTCCAGAAATAATAAGAAAGGGATTTATCTCCCCATCCAATATGGATATTGTAAAAAGAGGAATGCGCCAGACAGTAACATCGGGAAGCGCCAGAAGTCTGAATAATCTTCCCGTGGCAATATCGGGGAAAACCGGTACAGCGCAGTTTGGGCCTGATGAGAAAAAGTATCATGGCTGGTTTACTTCATTTGCTCCTTATGACAATCCAGAGATTGCCCTGACTATCCTGGTTGAGGGCGCTGGCGGCGGAGACGAGACAGCGGTACCAATTGCAAAAGAAGTGTATAAATGGTATTTTGGGAATAGATAAAAAAAGGATTTTATATGGCAGACAAACGTCCTAGTTGGGATGAATATTTTTTTAGCCTAATGGAGGAAGTAGCTGAAAGAGCCACATGTGACAGAGGTAAAAGCGGGTCCATAATTGTTAAAAACAACAGAATACTTAGTTCAGGTTATGTCGGATCGCCTCCGGGTCTTCCCCATTGTGATGAAGCCGGTCATCTTATGAAGAAAGTTATAGATGAAGATGGAACAGAGAGACAGCACTGCGTCCGAACTATTCATGCAGAGCAAAATGCTATCTTGCAAGCAGCTAAGTATGGTCCTTCTATAGAGGGAGCTACTATTTATTGTAAAATGGAACCTTGCAGAGTTTGCGCTATGATGATAATATCTGCCGGTATTAAACGCGTGGTTTGTATGAAAAAATATCACGCCGCCCAGGAGTCAAGAGACATGTTAAAAAGGGCTGGGGTAAAACTGGAAGTTTTAAAAGACGAGGTTCAGGCATATAGCAAGCAGTAAGAAACAGTTATTGTAATAATTATTAAATATCTTATAATATAAGCAGAGAAGAAAGCAGGAGGGCCGTTTATATGAACGAGCTTTTTTTATCTGTAAACGAACCT
>CAZTWZ010000110.1:0-2678 GCA_964617835.1 uncultured Candidatus Saccharibacteria bacterium
AATAATACTTTGCCTTATCTCAGATTCAAGTCTTTGCAGCTTAACTGCCCTTTCTTTTTTCTCTTTTTCGCTAATCTGGTTTGGCATCTTCGCCGCCCGCGTCCCTTCACGAGGCGAATAGCGAAATACATGAACCTTTAAAAAACCTATTCTCTTCACAAAATCAATCGTTTCGGCATATTCCGCCTCAGTTTCACCGGGGAAACCGACTATTATATCAGTGGTTATTTGTACTTCAGGAATTTCCTTCCTTAGCTTAGCCACTAAGCTAGAGTATTGTTTGGTATTATACTTGCGTCCCATACGCTTTAGTACTGTATCCGAACCGCTCTGAAGCGATATATGAAAATGGTTGCATAATCTACTGCTACCTACCCATAAGTCCACCAAATCGTCTGAAAAGTCATCAGGATTGATGGAGCTTAGGCGAATTCGCGGAAGTGTAGTTTTTTTAAGAATTTCTTGGATTAAATCAGCTAATTTAAGCTTAGCAATGCTGGTTTTGTCTGTCATTCCTGCAGAAGCAGGAATCTTAGATCTCCAGGTCCCCGCCCAAACGACCTTTTGGTCGGGCAGGAAGCCCGAGGATGACACGGAGGAAGAGTATTTTCCTATGTTTACTCCACACAGCACAACTTCCTTGAAACCGCTCTTTTCCGCTGCTTTGAGCTCTTCTATAATACCTTCTGCATCTCTGCTTTTTTCGCGGCCGCGAAGGTATGGGACTATGCAATAAGCGCAGAAGTTATTACATCCATCTTGTACTTTAATCATTACCCTGGTTTTCCGATATACTGTCCCGATGTTTCCAGCAGAAACAACACCAGGTGTTGTTTTGTATTGAAACATCGGGAGAGAGTTTGATACTACTTGAAAAAGCTTAGCTTTGTTTTTGTTTTTTACCACTAATCCATATATTGAATGTTCATCTTTTGCACCGCAACCAGTTACTATAATTTTCTTCTTTGGATATTTAACACTGAAATTTCCAAGTATTTTATCGGTATCTTTTTGCGCTTTGTCAGTTACTGAACATGAATTTAGGATTAAAATATCCGCTTCTGTTTCATTGGATGTCACATAAAATCCTTTTTTTCGCGCTTCCAATTTTAAACTTAAAGTTTCCGCCTGATTAAGGCGGCATCCGAGCGTGGCAAAAAATATGCTTCTTGCTTTTTCCATTCTTTTCCTTGTTGTCATTCCCGCGGAGGCGGAAATCTATTTCTCAATTATACTAACCTGAAAAAAACTAGATCCCAAGGTCAGGCTCGAGGATGACAGGAGAGTTGACCGAGATTCTTGTTTAAGTTTTCTTTAGCCTTTTAGACATGGCTTTGACTATTTTTTCGTATGGAAACACCTCTTGGTTTCCTGAAGCCATATCTTTAATAATAACCGTGTCATCAAAGGCTTCTCGCTGTCCTATGAGAAGAGTATATTCCACCCCTAGTTTTGAAGCAGTCTTCAGCTGTTCTCCTATACCACCCTTATCAAATCGCGCTTCAGCGCCGATACCAGCGTCCAAAAGGTCGTTCAAAAGCTTGAAACATTTCTTCCTCGCCTTGCTTCCAAGTTGAGCAACAAATATGTTCACATTTTTATCTATATCAAGCTCTATGCTCTCTTTTTTTATTTCTTCTATGGTTCTTTCTACCCCGCCCCCAAACCCCATAGCTGGTGTTTTGGGACCTCCTAGAAGCTGGACTAGCTCATTATATCTGCCGCCTCCGCCAAGGGAATTTTGTGCTCTATCATGCTCGTTCCATACCTCAAAAACGGTACCGGTATAGTAGTCAAATCCTCGCACAATCTTTGGATTAAGCTCATAGTTTATTTCAAGCTTATCTATATACTCTAAAACTATCTTAAAATGATCATGGCAAGCACTGCAAAGGTTATTTATGATTTGCGGCGCTTCATTCTGTAATGCCATGCATTTTTCATTCTTGCAGTCAAGTAATCTTAGCGGATTAGCCTTGTATCGTTTTTTACAATCAGCGCAAATATTTCTCATGTTTCTTGCATAGTATTTTTTCAAAAGTTTTATATACTTGGACCGGCAAACAGAACAGCCCATAGAATTAATTTGTATACTGATATTCTTTATTTCCAGCCTTTTATAAATTCTTGCAACTGTAGCAATTATATTGGCATCAACGAGAGGATTTTTATCACCTATAACTTCAAGTCCAAACTGCCAAAATTCTCTATACCTGCCCGCTTGAGGTCTCTCATATCTAAAAAAATTGCCAAAATAGTACAAATTCACCGGCTGAGGTAATGACTGCATGCCATTCTCTAAATACGCCCTCACAACAGGTGCTGTTCCTTCCGGTCTCAAGGTCAAAGAGTTTCCCGACTTATCCTTGAAGGTATACATTTCCTTTGAAACTATTTCGGTTTCCCTGCCAACACCGCGGACAAAAAGCCTTGTATCTTCAAATGCGGGCGTATCAATACGTAAAAAACCCGCTTCATCAGCAACACTTTCAAAAACATTTCTAAAGTACTTAAAATACTTCTGGTTCTCTCCCCAGATGTCCTTTGTCCCTCTTGGTTTTTGTATGATTTTTTTACCCATTTGGAAGCTAAAATACCACAGATTTCGCCTTAAATCAATCTCTTGTACTGGTTCAGTACATACCGTACACTTTCTAACATGTTAATTTAGTTAAATA
>CAZTWZ010000111.1:0-2675 GCA_964617835.1 uncultured Candidatus Saccharibacteria bacterium
CAATCGAGAATAAGAGCAACACATTTAAAACTGAATCTGTAATGAATATCTCTTTTGAAGACTTAAGCGCTTCTATATTGAAGATAGTCTCATCCCCTGGTAAAAACTTCTCCTCACCACTGACAAGATTTATACCCAGAAGTGATGTAAAGGTCTTACCTTCACTTCTGATAGGTACTACCCTCAACGATATAATAAATTCCATAGCTAGCGATCAAGATTATTCCATAGTGAAAGAATAGCAGCAGCAGTAGTAGTGTTTCTTTCTTTTTGCTACTTTTTCTTTCTTTGTGGATAAGTATTAATCTGTTGATAACTCTGCTTCTTGATGCGAGTATAAGCATCAGGAGGTGGTTAAATGCTAGGAGAAGCTATGTACACAACAATACAAACGTTATGGAAAAAAGGATTAAATAAGAGTGAAATCAGTCGAGCAACGAGACATGACTGGAAAACAGTATCGAAGGTTATAAATAAACTTAACGCTGGCCAATCATGGCCTGATAAGAAACCTCATCCCTGCTTACTTGATCCGTATAAGGAAAAGATCTTAGAACTAATCGGAAAAGGACTCAGTGCGGTGCGGATACATGAGGAACTGGTTGCTTTAGGAATACCGGGAGCATATCCTACGGTGAAACGATATGTGGGGAACATTAAGAAACGAGAAAACATCTTTATGCGAATACATACAAAACCCGCTGAAGAGGCACAAGTAGATTTTGGATATGTGGGATACACGAAAGATAATGCTGGTAAGCGGAGAAAGACCTGGGTATTCAATATGAAGCTGAGTTATTCACGGTTGGATTTTTATAAGACAGTCTATAATCAGAGGGTCGAAACCTTCATAGAATGTCATGTTGAAGCGTTTAAATATTTTGGAGGCATACCTGAATGTGTGAGGATAGACAACTTAAAAGCGGCGATATTGAAAGCTAATTTTTACGAACCGGTATATCAGAGATTGTATAAGAACTTTGCTGATCATTATGGATTTCAAATTATACCGTGCCGAACATATCATCCAAATGACAAAGGCAAAGTGGAGTCCGGGATCAAGTATGTAAAAGGAAACTTTTTCGCTGGGCGCACATTTGTAAATGGAAGTGAACTTGACAGGCAGTTACATAACTGGCAAGAGAGAAGATGTAATGCGAGAGTACACGGGACTACAAGAAAGGTACCACGAGAGGTATTTGAGGTTGAAGAGAAGACACTTCTTAGACGGTTACCGTTGGAAGATTTTAAGATGATCGAGGGAGGCAGCCGAAAGGTATATCATGATTGTCACATCTTCGTAAAACGCAACTATTATTCTGTGCCTTTTGAATATGTTGGCAAGGATGTTGAGATAGAGTTATCTAAAACGTTGCTTAAAGTTTATTACAACAACCAGGAGATAGCGCTGCATCCGAGAATATTGGGTAGTGGCGAGTTTAGTACGATAAATAGTCATTATCCTAAATACAAAACATACTCAGATACGGAGCATCAGGAAGTATATCAAGCGAAGATGGCGGATTTAGGCAGAGCTGCTGAGCAAATGTTTTTTGCGATAATAGAAGATCAGCCGCAGGTTTGGGGTAAACCGATACGCGGGATATTGTCACTGGTAAAGAAATATCCAAAGGAGATCGTAAATTTAGCATGCAAACGTGCATTGGCGTTCAAAGTGTATAAATATGTGACTGTTAAAAATATTTGCGCTAATGGTAGTTATGTATTGCCGGTAGAATTCAACATTGAGGAGGTCGAACATGAATACGCTTAAAGCAAGATTACGGAACTTTAAATTATCCGGAATATATAACTCGATTGAAGAACGGTTGGAGTATGCTCAAGAAAAGTCTCTGGCATACAAAGAATTCTTGGAGATTTTAATGGAGGATGAGTACAATAATCGACGGGATAATAGTCACAAAAAACGTTATGCTAAGGCAAAATTACCATCTCACAAAACATCCGAAGATTTTGATTTTACTTTTCAACCATCGATAAATAAAAGGACTATTAATGATTGTCTGACATGTACTTTTATTAAAGAACATAACAACATTGTTTTTATTGGTGCTCCCGGAACAGGTAAAACTCATCTGTCTGTGGCAATAGGGATCAAAGCACTTTTAAAAGGATATAAGGTTTTATTCACACCGGTTAGTGAAATGTTGCATAATTTGAATGCCTCAAAAGCAGATAATAGCTACTATCAAAAAGTGAACTACTACCTTGCTCCCGATCTGTTGATTTTAGATGAATTAGGCTTCAAAAAATTGCCAGGATACAGTGCAGATGATTTTTTTGAAATAATATCCAAAAGATATGAAAAAGGCTCGGTAATTATAACCACAAACAAATCTTTTGAAAACTGGGGCGAAATCTTCTCCGATCATACTCTGGCTTCAGCAATATTGGACAGAATTGTTCATTATTCGTCAATTTTCAAAATAAACGGTCCGAGTTACAGGGCAAAAGACATCAAAAAGGGAGGTGATCGCCAATAAGTCTATTTTTTTGATCTCAGCTATGGAAAAAAGTCGATCGGTAGCTATGGAATTTACTTGACCTTTGAGGCAAAAGGAATCATGCCTCCATTCCACATTCCCTTTTGGGCACGTTCAAAAAGTTTATCTTTTGTTCTTTCCGAAGTAAGTTCTCTTTCAAATTGTGCAAAA
>CAZTWZ010000112.1:0-2667 GCA_964617835.1 uncultured Candidatus Saccharibacteria bacterium
AGATTAAGTTATGGAATATGTATTATAATGATTTAGAGCACATTGCATTAGAAGGACTAACGCCTAATGAAGTACTATGGGGAGTGCAAAAGGTCCGTACCTAAAACATTTATGCTTCAAACCAAAAACTCACCAAAAAATATTGTCATTCCCACAGAAACGGGGATCCATCTTGTTTTTTGTTTTGCTGGATCCTCGGGTCAAACCCGAGGATGACAGACAGAGATACAAAGACTCACCCTGAAAATGGGTAAGTCTTTGTATTTAAGGGATTTCTCTATTCGTCCTTTCAGGAAGTCAATCGAAATGACAGAAATTGGATATTATCCTTATTTGTAACTTGGGATTTGAGATTTTATTTTTAATTGTAAATTATCAATTTTAAATTAATATCCCATGCCCGGCATTCCGCCGCCTGCCGGCATTTGAGGCGGTTCCTCTTTACTTGGAAGCTCTGCCACCACTGCTTCGGTTGTGAGAAATAACGCAGATATGGATGCAGCATTCTGAAGCGCAGACCTGGTTACTTTCGCCGGATCTACGATTCCTGCCTTTATCATATCTTTATAATCACCTTTTTGAGCATCATAGCCGATGCCATTAGCTTTCTTCTGTACCTCATCAACCACAACTGAACCTTCTTTGCCGGCATTCATGGCTATCTGCCTAAGTGGCTCCTCAAGGGCTCTTCGCAAGATTTTGATTCCAGTTTCCTCATCTTTTGTCCCCTTTAGTTTTGTCAAACTTGGCGCAATATCAACAAGCGCTACTCCGCCTCCGGGAACTATCCCTTCTTCAACTGCGGCTCGTGTTGCTGCAAGCGCATCCTCAATCCTATGTTTCTTTTCTTTCAGCTCTACTTCAGTTGCAGCACCCACCTTGATGACTGCTACACCGCCAGCAAGTTTTGCCAAGCGTTCTTGCAGCTTTTCTTTATCCCAGTCGCTCGTAGCTGCATTTATCTGGCTTCGAATCTGGTCAACTCTGGCCTTTATCTCATTTTTGTTTCCATCACCTTCAATAATAGTTGTGTTATCTTTATCAGCGATGACTTTTCTCGCAGAACCCAGTGCATCTATTTCTACTTCTTCAAGCTTTAGCCCAAGCTCTTCTGAAATAACGGTCGCGCCAGTCAAAACTGCTATATCGGCAAGCATCTCTTTTTTCTTATCACCAAAGCCCGGAGCTTTTACCGCCAAAGCATTGAACACTCCCCGAATCTTATTTACCACTATAGTTGCAAGCGCCTCTCCATCTATATCGTCAGCGATAATAACGAGATCTTTTTTTCCTGCCTGAGCCATCTTTTCGAGTAACGGCACTATCTCGTTAATGGAAGATATTTTTTTATCCGTTAAAAGAATTGAAGGATGCTCATAGACCGCCTCCATCCTTGCCGTATCAGTCACCATATAAGGTGATATGTATCCGTTATCAAACTGCATTCCCTCAACAACGTCTTTCTCAAGACCCAGGGTTTGCGCTTCTTCAACGGTAATTACTCCATCTTTGCCAACTGTATCCATTACTTCAGCAATGAGCTTACCAATTTCCTCATCAGCAGCCGAGATAGAAGCTACCTGAGCTATCTCTTCTTTGGTAGAAATCTTCTTTGAAGTCTTTTCTATTTCTGAAACAACATGATCAGATGCTTTCTCTATACCTCTCTTTATCTCCATCGGGTTAGCGCCGGCTGTCACATTCTTTAGCCCTTCTGTAATAATTGCTTGAGCGAGAACTGTAGCTGTTGTTGTGCCATCACCGGCAACATCGTTCGTCTTTGAAGCTACTTCCTTGACCAGCTGAGCACCCATGTTTTCATACATATCTTCAAGGTCTATTTCTTTAGCGATTGTTACACCATCATTAGTAATGGTCGGTGCGCCATATTTCTTATCTAAGACTACGTTTCTGCCCTTCGGGCCAAGTGTAGTCTTTACAGTATCTGCAAGCTTATCAACACCCTTTTTAAGCTCGCCTCTAGCATCTTCTGAAAATTTGATTTCTTTTGCCATATTATTCACTCCTTGTTTAATCTTTATTCTTTGTCATTCTTGGCTTGTCCTTTATCATTCTCGCCCTCCATCCCCGTCATTCTGGCTTGCCTGCCCGCTCCGAAACTTCAGTGTAGGGGGGTCCAGAATCTATCATTAGAAACCGCAATTATTAACTAACAATTGCCAATATTTCTTCTTCCTTAACCAATAAATATTCTTTACCGTCTATTTTCACCTCAGTCGGTGAGTACTTTGCAAAGAGAACTTTATCACCTTGTTTTACTTCTTTTACATCTTTACCAACTGCCACAACTTTACCCTGTTCAGGTTTTTCTTTGGCTGTATCAGGTATTACAATACCTCCCGCAGTCTTTGCTACTGCTTCTACTCTTTCAATAATGAGCTTATCGCCTAATGGTTTTAATTTCGTCATTTTTAAATCTCCTGTTTAGTTAATATTCCCTTGTCATTCCGGACTTGATTCGAAGTCCAGTTTTCATTTATATAGATTCTGAATCGAGTTCAGAATGACATATTTTTAAGTTCAAATCTAGCACTCTCATCTTCCGAGTGCTAAATCAATATATCAAATGATGTTTTCGGTGTCAAGAAAAATTTTTGAGTTATATAAACTTATTGGAACAGATTCATCTCTCAAACTAAGATAAAC
>CAZTWZ010000113.1:0-2656 GCA_964617835.1 uncultured Candidatus Saccharibacteria bacterium
TTTCTATAACTCCGGCGTCACGCATTGCATAAAGCATTTTACGGCTAATTCCGGCTTGGACGGCGTTGCTCATCTTAAGCATACCACCATGCTGCCGAAAAATGCTTTTTGCACTCTCAAATCTCTCTTGTTTTATATCTACCATTGGAGACAAATCACCTACACTTATCTATATTTGTATGTATTATGTCTCCATCGTGGGCTTTTGTCAATAAACAACTACTGCCCAAGAACTTTGATCAGGATGTCATAAAAAATCTTTATCCTTAAGATGTGAGGCTGTTTTGATTCTTAATGTTGCTGTGAGGACGTTTTCGGAGTGAGCTTTCTTTGCTTTATTGCAAGACGGGGCTATCTGCGGTATAAAAACAGTTGAACCCTTTTTGGGAGAATTACCGTGACAAAAGACGATGTTATGATAACACTGGAAGCGAACCGCGAGGCGCTTAAGTCTCTTGGTGTTATAAAGCTTGGCCTATTCGGCTCATGCGTACGTAGAGAAGAAAGCGCAGAGAGCGACCTTGACTTTATTGTGCGCCTCGAAACTTCGAGCTTTGACGTTTACATGGATTTGCAATATTGTCTCGAAGGGTTCTTTAGCTGCCCCGTGGAACTTGTCTTGGAAAACACCATCAAGCCAAGACTGCGCCCAACTATCATAAACGAGGCCGTCTATACCACGGGACTATAGGGTAAATAGGGGAAGTGTCCCCAGTTTTTTCAGTTTTTTCCTTACTTATCATGGACGTTCCAGAGACTTCCGGCAGGGCGGATTAAAATAAGTGCTGCCTCTATTTTACGAAACTAGTTATATTTTATGAGTGCTATGGTTTATTACTTCATAGATGAATCAGTCGAGGGTTTGAACACAGAGGAACGTACTGCATCTTTATGCTGCGTTCAAATAATGGAACCTGACGAAGTCCATACAAATATTTCTGCGTTGAAAGAAGACATATTACATGATCCTCGTTTTGAAAATATATTAGGTAGTTTTTCTACTAACGGTTTTCACCATACAAGCGATCATAGGGAAATTAAGAATGCTTTTATTAATCTTTTGAGAACGTTGACTTTTCAAGCCTATATTTGTTTTGATTCTAATGTTTCTGGTGATGATTTCAATTCTACGTACGATAGACTTTTTAAAAAAATCTTCTTAGATAGGCTAAAAAATCATAAAACTGAGAATATAATAATTTGCTTTGAGCAACACGGCAAACCTGAGAGGCGCCGAAGGGAGATCAGTAATATAGTTAATTTGCTAATTAAAGATATTAACGAATCTGATAGGAGGCCTTTTAGAGGCACTGCCAAAGTTACATATGGAAGTAAAAAGGATTTGTGTTTATCAATAGCTGATTATATTTGTGGAGTTTTTAATGCCTACATGAAGAAAAGATCAGACTCGATGCGTGAAATACCCGAAGAAAGAGACTTCGAAGGCTTGCGAATGAAAATCCGATGGATACACGACATCGGAAAAAAAGAGTACTATGATCGTAGGAATCCTTTTCCTTGAGAGGTCTTGACAATAATTGGCCGTGGGTGTAATCTTTTGAAAGGATCAGGAGAGGTAATTTTTTTAGGGCGCGAGTACGCGTTCGATTTTAGGGTAAATTACACTGTCCACCTTACCTCTCCGGATCCCTTCTCTTGTTAACAAAATGAGACAAATTAATTTTAAGAACATACGTAATGATGCAGATATAGCACTGCATTTTGAGTGTAGCAAGGAAGCATTAAATAGACTCATTGCTAGTCCAGAAACATCTTCCTACTACCAGATGATGAGGATTCCCAAAAAGAATAAAAAGAATGAGGGGAAGTATCGCACTGTTTATAAGCCTATCGATCTATTTCTTGAGTTACTTCAAAAAAATATTACAACTGCTTTGGATTATTGTGTTGATTTTTCCGAGCATGTTCAGGGATTTGTACGCAAGAGATCGATAGTAACGAATGCTAAGAAGCACTTAGCAAAAAAATATGTCTTGAATATAGATATAAAAAATTTTTTTGAGTCAGTTTCGTATGGTCAGGTTGTTGATGCGTTTATAGATTTGGGATGTAATGCGCCTGTTGCAAATACCTTTGCAAAAATTTGCACTCTAAATGATTTCTTACCGCAAGGTGCTAGCTCAAGCCCTATCGTTGCAAACTTGGTTTGTAAAGCAATGGACGTAGAACTGAGTTTACTCGCAGAAACATATTCCGCAACTTACACTCGCTATGCAGATGATATTACTTTTTCAGGAGAGAACTGCCCAAGCAGAAACGAGATAGAACCAATTCTTATAAAGAACAATTTCCTTATAAATAATGACAAATATGAAATTATGCGAAGAGGACAAAATCAGTATGTTACCGGTCTAACTGTTTTTGATGAAAGTCTTCCCAGGGTACCTAGGAAGATTAAAAAATATTTACGTCTAGTGCTCTATTGTGCCAGTAAATATGGTTTGGATAGTCATCTTCAAAGGGTATTGGGTGAGAAATATGAAGAACCATTTTATAGAAGTTTTGAAAAGAAAAGAATAAAGGGATGGATAGACTTTGTTAATTCTGTCGAACCCGATTTAGGCGAAAAGTTTCAAGAGCAGTGGGAGAAACTAATATCCAAAACGTGGTAAAGGCGAAGTTCTGGGGACGCCAC
>CAZTWZ010000114.1:0-2628 GCA_964617835.1 uncultured Candidatus Saccharibacteria bacterium
TTTTATTTTATGTTCCAACAAATACTACAAACCCAATGGGTTTGCTTCTATAAAGAAGAGGTGGGTTTCAAGAGATTTATGATCGAGATGCACAAGACCTGTAAAGAACTGGTCGCAAATCCGAAGAGATCCTATAGCAAAAAACTGAAAGCATAAGTTTAGTATGTTTTTTACGGCCGGCTGTGGGGTTTCTGAGGAAATAAATGTTTTTATTAGACTGGGTTGTTTTATTTAGGAAAGTGCTTCGGAGATACTGCCACCACCGAAAATAATATAAACAAAACCCGAAACATTCTCAGCAGATGGGGACGTAGCTCAGCCTGGGAGAGCACCAGACTGAAGATCTGGTTGTCCGGGGTTCAAATCTGTGGCGGACTGCACAATGCAGGAACGTGCAGTGACTATCCCCGCGTCCCCATGTCTTTATAATTATCTATAAAATCGATACCATCCGTTATGAGGTTGTTTAGGGCGTCAAGGGGGGAGGTATTTTCTTCTTAGAAATCTTCAATAGTAATATCCCATACCTTAACAGTAGCTTTTCTCTTCCTTAGTTCTTTTTTTACAGGTATCCAGTCGTTTGGACCTATCACAAATGTATTATTGCATATTTTAAGGTGTTTCTTATTATCTAACAACCCTTTCCTTTTGTACGTGTATTTGCATTTATTAGATTTATCCAGATAGCCGTACAACCTTTTTGACAGAATACTCTTTTTTGATTTGTTGAGCTTTTCTGTTGTGTAAGTGACTAATTTTGCGTTCATGTACTACTCTAAAACCTCTATCTTTATAAACTTTACGTAATAATAATTACGTAAAAGAGGTGAAGTATATATGGGAACATTCAAAAAGCGAAAAAAACGACTTAAGATAAGGAAAGTAGCAAGTGCAATTGACTACGCAAACAAAGCATGCCATAGAGAAATCAGTGAGCTGAATAGCTCAAAAGAGCTATGCTCTTGCCCAGAATGCAAAAACAATGATTATGTAAGATACACGGGAACGAATAAAGGAATGAAGAAATTCAAGTGTACAAATCCTTTACATGAAAAACTCGTATGGTTTTCTACGTCTACTGCGTATGAAGCAATAGAAATCTATAGAGAGAAGTTCGTAGAGAACCTTTGTCTGCTTGCGCAGATAAATGCAACAACAGAAGGAACAACAAAATACAATGAAACATCAAAATACTTTGTTGAATTTGCGATTCAGGCATTTTATGAGTTCATCAAGGAGCATGGCATTCAAGAGAAGATCAGAATAAAAGAAACTGAAGATATTGTGACAGTTTTCCTTGATATTTCAGGTTCAGGACTTGCAAGGAATAAGGCAATTATTCTTGCAAAAATCAAGGATAAGGTTATTTTTGAGGTTGTGACAACCTCAAATCATCTCAGTTCTCATAAAATCATTGCAGCAATAAAAGAGCGCTTGCAGATTTCTTCAAAAACAAAGATTGTCTTTCTTACCGACGGGGAAGAGTGTTTTATTGGATCCATCCAGCATTACTTCCCGGATGCAATTCATATTAGGCAATTCCACAGCAAAAGTTGTAAAGGAATGATCTATATTCATCTCAAATATCGAGATAAAAGATATACAATACGATGTCTATGGGATGCTGTTCTTAATGAAGGAACAGCATCAAAGGAAGTCATAAAGAAGCGGGAGTGGAAGGCAAAAAAGAAATTAGAACAAAAGGAAACAAAAATAACCGTTCGATATTCAGAGCTCTCAAAAGATGTTATGATTTGGGAAGGAACAGTCTACAAACCACGGGGAATTCGTAGAATACTTAAGAAAAAGAAACAAGCGAAAACAAAACCAAAAAAAAGGAGAAATACCTTGCCCCTTGACAGTCCCCCACTTCTCTTTCGTGGAACTCTTGAGGATGCAAAGAAATTGCCTGTTGTTAAAAAGGCATTTTCTATTCTCAAAAAGATATTTGCTGGCCTATACATAACAACAAATATCGTTGAGACGATATTCAATGTAAAAAGTAAATTCTCTCCACACAGAACAATGAAGTTTGGGGAACGAATGCTGGTAAGCATTCTGTATTCCTCGCTTGTCCTCAAAGAGAAAAACAAGGAAGAATTACATCAGTTCTTCAAAGAAAAGGTCATCACATACGATTTCATTATGCAGAATGCTTTGTATGGATCAGGCATCCAAAAAAATAAACCAGAAGAACAGAGCTTCCTTCCACTCTTCAAAGAAGCTTTTCACACAGGTAAAAGGATCCTTATCCACTATTGTGATAGAAACCACAAACATACATCAAGAGTCATAACACCTCTTGAAATCAAAACAAGTGGATATAACAAAACAACTCAAGTAACAGCAATCTGCCATCTGAGGGATGAAAAGAGAACGTTTCACCTAGAAAGGATGCGGGATGTTGCTATCTTTGATCCACAGCCATTATGCATCTAAACATCCTAAGGAATACCTGTTAACGGATGGTATCGCAGAAGCTTCATACAGAAACATATTTTAAAATTAATTCTTTATCTCCATCTAGAAGGATAAATGTTGGGGTTTTTATTACTACGTTCCGGTCTAGTCCAGCGGAGGGCGGGGGAATAGGTGTCGTGAGATATTGGTGATGGGTGGGACAAATAG
>CAZTWZ010000115.1:0-2583 GCA_964617835.1 uncultured Candidatus Saccharibacteria bacterium
CCGAAAATATCGCCATAATCCCTTGTACATAGCCAAAATATTAACTAACCCTGTTTCAAAAAGTTGACATTACTCTGTTCTGGAAGAGGACCTCTTGGACAGTAGACCGGTCTTCTCGGCGCACTGAAGCGGGGTTAAATATTGAAGTGATTGATGCGGTCTGACACTATTATACTCAATTAACCAGTCTGTGATAAGACGATTAAATTCCTGCAGGTCAGAACTAAAGCCACCATTATTTAAGTACTCATAAACAAAGGGTTGAATTAATCTTTCCACAACCGGATTATCTTTAGGTGTTCTTGGTCTTGAGAAATATCTTTGAATGCCCTTATCTTTGCAAGCCCGATTGAAATGTTTGGCAAACTCGCTGCCATTATCAGTTAAGATAACTGATGGTGTTTTTCCAAGAAGATATTCAAGTCTTTCGAGGAAGTCAGCTGCAGTTTTAGAAGAGTGAGATGTGTATGCCCTAGCATAAGCTACCTTTTCTTTGTGGGCTATGGCTACAAGAATGTAATACTTTACTCCGAATAGATGCAGAACCTTGGTATCAAGACAGTATAGATCTTTAAGCTTTCTTCTTAAATCATAGGTGATGAGATGTTTTTTAGCTTTGTTTTTCTTTCTGCCGTCTTTCTTCCTCGGGAGAGGGTAAAGATTGAAGGCACAAATAGTTCTTTGAAACTGCCAGGAGGATATCTTTTCTCTATACATATTCTCATAGACCTTTGAAATCTTTACTTTGCTCCAGCGCATATGTTCTTTTCTTAAATCTATCATTCTATCCAATACTTTGGGGCCAGGTCTCCACTCCCTTGTTCTTTTTGGTATAGATGGATTATCTTCAAGAGTCTTTAAGTTTAGATCGCTAAATCTAGAAAACCAAAAGTAGAACTTGCTTCTTGAGATACCGAAATGTCTGGCAGTGGCTGAAGCATTCTTTTTGCCTGCTGTATGGTAGAAGATGATCCATTCCAGTCTCGTCTTTGCTTTTGGAGAAAGCGGCAAAGCTCCTGCTCTCTTTCTCCATCTATCATAGTTATTTAGGAGTTGTATCGGTTTTGGAATTAAGTAATAATTGTGTCGGTACATTGGGTCCTCCTTTCTAAGGTCCAGTGTACCTTTTTTTGCCAATTAGTGTCCAAGAGGTTTCTCATCCTGGACAGATTAGCTCAGGAATCCAGCCGGATTTTTTGTAAAAATAATTCTTGACACGTATGTGGTGGAATGATAATATATTTTAGCACTCTAGAGTAGAGAGTGCTAATTCCCGCCGTAGCGGGATAGGCTATTTAATATAGATTCCGGACCAGTTTTGACGCTAGGCAGGTCGAGCCCGGAATGACAGGATTATCATGAATACGAGGCGCGAAGCCATACTGGAGGCCATAGTACGGGAATATGTAGAGACTGCTGAACCTGTAGGTTCTCTTGTCCTGGTCAGAAAATATGAATTCCCATACTCTTCAGCAACAATTAGAGCTGAGATGGCAGTATTGGAAGAAAGAGGATATATTAAGCAGCCTCATACCTCTGCAGGTAGAGTCCCCACTGATAAAGGATATAGGTACTTTGTGAAAATGATAGAGCATGAGCAGAAGGCAGTTGCTCTTCGTGAGGAAGATATACTGAAAAAGCGCATTGCTGCTATGCATGCCCAGAATGAGCGCAAGTTTGACGCAGCAGCACTGGCGCTAGCTGAGATGACGCGAAATGTCGCCTTCTCTACGCTTGGACAGGAGGTTTACTCGCATGGACTGGCTAACCTCTTTCGCCAGCCGGAGTTTATAGATACAGATAAGGTGCTTGGTATCGCAGATATGATAGACAATATGAGTTCACTTCTGTGCGAACTGCCAAACACAAAAGATTTCATGGTTCTGGTTGGTTCCGAGACGCCTATTGGCAAGTCAGCCGACGCATCACTTGTCATATCCAGAGTCGATACGCCCTACGGCGTTCGAGGATACTTAGGTGTCTTGGGTCCCACCAGGATGAGTTATGAAAGAGTAATACCGCTCGTACAGAGAACGCGAGAATTACTAGAATATGAGTTGAATAACTAGAAGAGGACGAAGTCCCGCACATATTTTGCACTAACTTGGGCTAAACGTCGAAGACAGTACAGAATATGTGCGGGAGAGAATGAAATAGGAGTGTAATAATTTTCAATTTACAATTTCCAGTTTTCAATGAGTTTACAATGAAACAGTTTTCAAACAAAAACAAATACACTTTGGAAGAGCGAACAGCGAAGTTTGGCGAAATGATTATCGATTTTTGCAAAAGCATAAAGCAGGATGCGATAACAAAGTCGCTTATAAACCAGCTCATTCGATCAGGGGCAAGTGTCGGCGCAAACTACATGGAGGCGAACGGTGCAAGCTCAAAAAAGGACTTTCGGAACAAAATCTTTATCTGTAAAAAAGAATGCCAAGAAACCAAGCATTGGATTAGAATGATTGTCCGTTGCTTACCGGAGAAAAAAGAAAAGGCCGGGAAACTCTGGAAAGAAGCGCAGGAATTAACCATGATATTTCAGAAAATCACATCTTCACTCAAAGAGAAAGAAACCATTAA
>CAZTWZ010000116.1:0-2565 GCA_964617835.1 uncultured Candidatus Saccharibacteria bacterium
AGTGTCATTCAGATTATCTGTTTCACTCACATCTTGCGGGTAAAGTATCTTCGCGCTTGTATTATCTGAGAAGTCAAGCGCCGTGCCATAAACAGCTTGTGTGACTGGTATCTTTTTTTCTTGGATTAGTTTCAAAAACTCCCGATATTCCGGTGAAGTGTGGACAGCATTCGTCATAACTATCCGTCCGACTTCATATCTTTTTATGACATGAATGAGACCGGTTAGGTGGTCTGCATGTGGATGGGAGAGAAAGACTATGTCTATTTTTCGTCTGTAAAAAGACATTTCCCGGCCTAAACCTTCCAAAACTTTCTTGTCCGGGCCTCCATCAATGAGAGCGTTTTTACCATCCGGAAACTCTAGGTACGCGCTATCTCCCTGCCCGACATCTAAAAAAGTAACCCGGAGGCTTGTATCAGATGGAGTAAAAACGCTTATCCAAATCCCAAAGAAAGAAACCAGCAAAACCAGGATAGAAATGGGCCCGAATATTTTCTTCGCTTTATTTCCTGGTTCCAAGTATGCGCCTCCTCCTTATGGTTTTATAGATTACAACCAGTTCCAGAACTATTATGTAGTAAACCGTGAGGTTGATTACCGAAAATCCAACATCATCCAGTGAAGCATAGGGGAGATTGGCAGAAAAACTGATTACAGATATTATTCCCCTCAGAGCAAAAAGAACAGTCCATGAAAAAATATATCCTAGCCCCGACCAGACCATTCCCAGTGTGGCCGCGATAAAGCCAAAGAGCATAATGATGGGGATGAAGGGTAGAACGACAAGATTAGTGAAAAGAGAAATGAGAGAAAAGTTTCCGAAATAATATAGAATGATGGGATATGCCATTATCTGCGCTCCGAGTGTCATAGCGGTAATTTCTCTGATTGACTTATTTTTTATAGGCAGAATATTAGTTATCATCGGACCGAGATAAATAATACCCATAAATGCTGCGAAGGAGAGCTGGAAGCCAACATCAAAGCGAAGAATCAGGGGATTTATAAAAATCATAACAGCAGCGGTTATAACTATAGCCATGGCTGCTGATGATTGACGGCCTATCCTATGTGCGATGAGTATCATAGCTCCCATAATGCCAGCCCTGACAACAGAGCTTTGAGAACCGGTCATCACTACAAAACCGGCGATTGCAGTGAGAGGCACAAAAAAACTCATCTTGGCTGATTTACGGGAAAAAACAAGCCTGAGCCCCTCTATAATGACAGTGATATTAAATCCGGATAGCGCAATCAGATGGGTTGTTCCGCTTTTTTGCAGGTCTTCTATCAGCCAGTCGGGAAGATTCCGCTTAATACCCAAAAGGAGTCCTGCCAAAAAGGAACTTTCCGGTTCGGGAAGTATACGGTTTATGCTTTCTTCAAAACGATTTCTTAAGTTATAGAGAAGACCTTTTGTTTTCATTGATAGACTTAAATCACTTCCCTCTATCCTCTCTACTTCGGGAAAGAGCATTTCATGAGTTATTCTTTTAACCATAAGGCTATTTTTAAATTCCTTAGTATCCGGCTTGACTGCCTTGCCTTTAACGGATAGATACTCTCCATATTTTATGCCGGAGAAGGGTCTTAAAATGAGCAATATTCTTGAATGTTTATCTTTATCAAAAAGAACTACCTTTGTCGCTTTTTTTGTATCTTCCGGCGGTTCCACTACTTGGCCTTCTATTTTTATTTCACTTTTTGGGTAAGAAACATTACTTAGATTTACTTGCTGATATTGAAACCTTAGAATACCCAAAAAGAAAAAACCAATAGCAATCATAGATAGCCAAAGCCACTTTTGGGGAATAACCGATAAGCTGAGGAGAAAAAAGATAGCAAAAAGAGCAAAGAGCCCAACACTTGAGATATCAAAGTATGGCGCAAAGAAAATGCCTGCTATCATGGCAAACAAAACAATACTAGCAAAAACTGCCTTCATATTTCTAGATTATGGTTGAAATGGACTTAAGATTCAATATTTATTCAACTATAAAGATTTTACTTTACTAAAATGCTTGGTTATAGTTATAATGTTTAAAAGGAGGAATACACAGATGTCAAAAATTTTGATCGTAGATGATGATCCGGCAATAAGAGATCTTTATGAAACGGGACTTAAGCAGATAGGTCTCGATGTTCAATCAGCTGTTAATGGTGAAGATGCTCTTTCAAAAACATTATCATTTAAGCCTGACCTTTTGCTTCTTGATATAATGATGCCGGAGATTCACGGACTTCATGTTCTGGATATTATTAAAGCAACTCCGGAAGCAAAGGACATGAAGGTAATAGTTTTCACAGCTTTATCTGACGATGAGGCAAGAAAGAAGGCAGAGGAGTTTGGAGCAGACGGGTATATTGTAAAGTCACAAAAGACTATGGCCGAGGTTATAAACTATATCCAGGAAATGCTCAATGAAAATAGTTAATTAGGGAATAGTTGATTGGGTAAGCAGGGTTAATAGAAATTCATAATTTATAGGTTGGTTTTTTACAACCATAAGAGTAATGTCAACTTTTTGGAACAGGGTTAGTTAATATTTTGGCTATGTACAA
>CAZTWZ010000117.1:0-2551 GCA_964617835.1 uncultured Candidatus Saccharibacteria bacterium
TCTAGTTTATCTTAGTTTGAGAGATGAATCTGTTCCAATAAGTTTATATAACTCGCATATACATTGGTTATAGGCTCGGATCATAACCATAAATTTTTGGATGGGGCGGTGCATCAAGCGCACCGCCCTTTTGACTTTTTGTGAAGTTTTCTTTACTTACCTTCTAAAATGAGCTACAATTTTTACGTTAAAGATGATTAACTCCGCGGTTATCAGTGAAGTTATCCGTGGAAATCAGTGTGATTTAAGCAATGAAAAAGCGCAGGAACTGGATAAGAGTCGTTTGTATTTCTCTTCTCCTCATAGGAGCGCTTTTTGTTGTGTGGCCGGGGAAAGGTCTGCACTTTGTATTTAAGCCGCTTAAAATAGACTGGCAAGCGCCGGACTTTAAGATTAAACAGGGGCTTGATCTTCAGGGCGGGACTAGCATAGTATATTCAGCTGATCTTTCTAAAATAGAAGATGATAAGAAGAATGATGCTATGGAGTCTCTGAGATCAGTAATAGAAAACCGTATCAATGCTTTTGGGGTGACAGAGCCGTTAATTCGGACTTCAAAACTTGGCTCAGAAGATAGGCTAACTGTAGAGCTTCCGGGCGTTAGCAATGTAGAAGAGGCGATGGACTTAATTGGTAAAACGGCAGAGCTTGAGTTTAAGGAAAGCGGAGAAAGTCCACAGAGCGAACCGAAAAGCATCGGACTGACAGGAAAAGACCTGGAAAAAGCGTCTGTTGAGTCTGATCCCAGTATTCCCGGCAATTATAATATTAGCCTTAAATTTAAATCCGAAGGCCAGAAGAAATTTGAAGAAGCAACAGGTCGAAATATAGGAAAACCTCTTTATATATTTCTTGACGGCAAGATAATATCAGCGCCCAAAGTTAATGAAAAGATATCAGGCAATGCAGTTATAACTGGTAAATTTAAAGTAAAGGAAGCAAAAAAACTTGCCAATCAGTTAAATAGCGGCGCACTTCCAGTCTCTATAAAGGTAATAGAGCAGAGAACCGTCGGTGCAACGCTTGGACAAGAGGCGATAAAGAAGAGCCTTTTTGCGGGGATTACCGGATTTATTTTAGTGATGCTTTTTATGGCTCTATATTACAGATTGCCGGGTATAATGGCAGATATCGCCCTGATACTTTATACGGTTTTTGTTTTAGCTATATTTAAAATGTTTGGCGTAACCCTTACTCTTGCCGGTGTGGCGGCATTTATCTTATCTATCGGTATGGCGGTGGATGCTAATGTGCTTATCTTTGAAAGAATGAAAGAGGAGCTGCATGCCGGGAAGGGCCTATCTAGCGCTCTTGAGACCGGATTTAAGCGCGCATGGACATCTATCCGCGACTCAAACATAGCCTCTATCATCACAGCAGCAATCCTTTTCTCTTTCGGGTCGGGTATTATCAAGGGGTTTGCAGTCGTTCTTATTATAGGTGTTTTGACAAGTATGTTTACAGCAGTATTTGTTACGAGGACTTTTATGCGAGTAGTTGTTCGGAGGAAAGTGTTTGCTTCACCTAAGCTTTATCTGGGAGCAAAGAGAGAAGGCAGGAAATGAATATAATGAAACACAGGAAAATCTGGTTTGGACTGTCCCTTGCAGTTATTTTGCCGGGCGTAGTGGCGCTTGTTTTCTGGAGACTGAACCTAAGTATAGACTTTACCGGCGGGAGCTCTATTGAGATAAGAGGCACACAAGATATAGTAAAAGTAGGGGAGCTTGTTAGAGGAGAAGGTGCGGAAGTATCTGCTATTCAGAAAACCGGAGGAAACTCTCTTATTATTAAGACAAAAGAACTTTCAGAAGACAAACACAGACAGGTAAAGAGTAAACTTGAGGGAAAGCTAGGGGCAACTGAGACAAGGTTTGAAACGGTTGGGCCAACAGTATCTAGAGATATAACCCGAAAGTCATTTGAACTGATAGCGTTTGCATCCGCGCTAATAGTACTCTTTCTTGCATACTCTTTCCGCAAGGTGCCGAAGCCGGTAAGCTCGTGGCAGTTTGGGGTAACAGCCATTATTGCATTGCTTCATGACGTCCTAGTAATGTTTGGTATCTTTGCGATTCTCGGACATTTTGCAAATATTGAGGTGGATAGTATGTTTGTCGTGGCGGTACTGACTGTCATTGGATTCTCGGTTCATGATACAATAGTTGTCTTTGACAGGATTCGGGAAAACTTGATAAGAAGGGGATCTGATAATTTTGGGGCACTAGCGAATGCTAGCGTGCTTGAAACATTTTCACGTTCTATAAATACCTCCTTTCTGACTTTCCTGGTTCTTTTTACCTTATATCTGCTTGGCGGAGAATCAACAAAAATATTCGTCTTGGCGCTTCTCATCGGTATTATAACAGGAACATATTCTTCAATCTTTACCGCGTCTCCGATACTTGTCGTCTGGCAGAACTGGAAGGCAAAGCGGAGGAAATAAATTACCTATAAATACGAAAGGCTCCGACGGATGTCGGAGCCTCAAATTTCTGGCGTAATTGAACTTTTTCTGTGGCTGAAACAGCCATTTTTTGTTAGTATATAG
>CAZTWZ010000118.1:0-2530 GCA_964617835.1 uncultured Candidatus Saccharibacteria bacterium
ATATACTAACAAAAAATGGCTGTTTCAGCCACAGAAAAAGTTCAATTACGCCGGATTGGCATAATCCATCTTTTTGGCGGGCGCAATCCGGCGCCCGCCTCCTGAGACCTGAGCAATCGGGTCTTTTTTTATTTATATAGATTCTGAATCAAGTTCAGAATGACAAGAAAAGATCCTCTTGTCATTCCGTGCCCCGACACGGAATCTATATTAAAAAAGATAGATTCTGAATCAAGTTCAGAATGACAGTGGTTTGTTTTGAAGGTCCGACCTTGTTTTACTCACAAGGTCGGACCTTCTCAGGCAGAAGTCCATAGTCTATAGCCTTAAATCGTGCTAAAATAAGATTTAGTTGATAAGTTGTTTGGGTTTGTAAGTTGCTAAGTTATTTTGTTTTTTTGTTCTGAATTATAATTTGTATATTAGCATCATTAGTAATTAGCAGGGAGGATTCTGGTCAAGCCAGAATGACAGAATTGAGAATTTGCGGATTGGCGCAAAAGAGTGAGGAAAGTTTGTATATATCTGTAATATTGGTAGATTTGTTTAAAACTTGTAATTAGTGGGAGGATTCTGGTCAAGCCAGAATGACGATATGAAGAAGCAGAAATTTGTAGTTTTTGATGGCAATGCCATAGTGCACAGGGCTTATCACGCTATGCCGCCGATGACAACGAAAAAGGGTGAGCTTATAAACGCTGTTTACGGCTTTTCTTCTATGGTGCTCAAAGTTTTGACAGAAATAAAGCCGGACTATGTGGCGGTGGCCTTTGATGTGGCAGCGCCGACATTCAGGCATAAGGAATACAAAGAGTATAAAGCGACTCGCAAGAAGGCACCAGATGATCTGTATGAACAGTTCGGGCGAGTTCGCGAAGTAACAAAAGCGCTAAACATTCCTATTTTTGAGAAAAAGGGATTTGAGGCAGATGATGTTATAGGAACATTATCACGCGTAGCGCCAAAGGATACCGAAACTATTATAGTGACGGGTGACTTGGACGAGCTCCAGCTAGTTAATGACAAAACAAAAGTGTACACGATGAAGCGCGGTTTTTCAGATACGATTCTCTATGACGTTAGAGCAGTAGAGGAAAAGTATGGTTTTGGTCCCGACAAATTCGTTGATTATAAGGCCTTAAGGGGTGATCCAAGTGATAACATTCCCGGAGTATCCGGTATCGGCGATAAGTCTGCAACAAACCTCATTCAAGAATATGGATCTATAGAGAATATTTATAAAAACCTAGATAAAATCGGCGGTTCACTAAAGACAAAGCTGGAAAATGGCAAGAAGGATGCTATTTTATCAAAGAAACTTTCCAAGATTGTCTGCGATGTGCCGATAAAACTAGACTTAGATAAATGCTGCACACACGATTTTGATAAACAGAAGGTGTTTAGCATCTTCCAAGAACTAGGATTCAAGTCGCTCTTAAATAGACTGCCTAAAGAGGAGATGCAACAGGGGCTCTTTGCAAATGAAGAGCCAAAGAAGGACAAGATTCACATAGAAAAGGCCAGTTACAAAACCATTACGGAAGAAAAAGATTTGGAAAAGCTGGTCAAAGACCTCTCAAAAGAAAGGCTTATATCTGTTGATACCGAAACGAACTCGGTGGTAGCTATGGAGGCGGAGCTGGTCGGGATATCTCTGGCAAAGAAGGAAGAAGAGGCATTCTATATCCCCGTTGGACACGATTTACCTCATTCTGTCATTCCCGACCCCGATCGGGAATCTATAAAAAAAGAATTGGTTTCTACAGATGAGCAAAAAGGGAAAAGTAAAGAGAGATTCTGGACAAGCCAGAATGACGAAAAAAGGGATGCCTCTGCCTCGGCCGGAATGACAAATAGGGAGTTAGATTCGAGACAATTGCCAAAAGAATTGGTATTAGAAAAATTAAAACCAATTTTAGAAAGTAAAAAGGTCAAAAAAGTCGGGCATAATCTAAAGTATGACTACATAGTGTTCAAAAATGCAGGAGTAACATTGGCTGGCATTTATTTTGACACGATGATAGTGGCTTATCTCTTAAACCAAAACCTGCGTTCGCCAAAGCTTAGCGATGTGGCTTTTTCAGAGCTTGGCATAGAAATGATCCACATTGAGGAAATGATAGGCAAAGGCCGAGACCAGATTGGCTTCAATGAGGTAAAAATAGAGAAAGCTTATAAATATGCCTGTGAAGATGCTGATGTGGCGCTTCGCCTGTATAATCATCTGCGAAAAGAGCTGGGGGAAAAGAACCAAAAGGGGCTATATGAAAAGATAGAGGCGCCGCTTATCCCTATTTTAGCTGAAATGGAGATAGCGGGAGTCTTGGTTGACGGAAAGATTCTCACTAAGAGTTCAAAGGAAATGGATGAACGAATCAGTAAGCTGGAAAGGGAAATTTACAAGATGGGCGGGAGTGAGTTTAATATCAACTCTCCATCCCAGCTTCAGGTGGTTCTCTTTGAAAAGCTAAAACTTCAAGACGAAATAGAAGATAAGAAAGAACTGAAGAAGGTTAAAAATGGAGGATAT
>CAZTWZ010000119.1:0-2492 GCA_964617835.1 uncultured Candidatus Saccharibacteria bacterium
ACCTTGTTGATATATGGGCTTCTACACTATAATATGAGCATACTAACTAAATAACGAGGAAATATGGTCGAAGGTACAGACAATAATGATCCTGCTGCAGACAATGATACAAATCAAAATGAAAATAATAATGGATCAAATTCAAGCTATGAAAATGTTGATCTAAGTGGCTATACAGTGAATGAGCTTTTCAGCCAGTATGTAGTCCAAGTTCCTTTTTTAAATAGTGATGAAGTTAGAGATTTCTATGCAAGACATGCTCAAAGAAATAGTTTTGAGACACCAGAAGATCAGAAACTAAATAAGAAGATTAGGGCTTACAATAAAAATCTTTCATCTATTGAAAAGGAATTAGAAAGTAGGGGTGTTAACGAAGATATCATAAAGGCACTCCGGGAAAAGAGAAACGCTGGCGTTAGAGAGGCCGAGATAAGAGAAAAAGATGAAAAATATGAGATTATGGATCAAGACGAAAGGAATGAAGAAGACAGAAAGGCCGCAGAAAAAGAGTATAAAGAACTCCTAGACAGAATTGATGAATCTATACAAAACTTAGAACGCTTCGTTGCTGAGTATGAAACAAGTGGACCGTGGACAAAAGCACGAGAATTCTATCAAAAAATTGATGCAGAAAATGCTATTGCTGAACTTCGGCACGCGCGTGGAAACTTAATATCCGAAGAAATATTATACTTACAAAAAAAGAGAGACCTCGAAAAAAATATAAGAGATGGTACTGGTTATGATAGACCCCATGATGAAGAGCCAGATGAAACAGAATACGGCCATAGCACTAACTATGCCCTTAGAAGTAATAACAATGCTTCCAGTGAGCATGCCGAGACTGGTAGTACAGACAATGCTCAAGGCCAACTTGAAGGTGATAGTGTTATATCTGGCGATCAATCAGTAGACGAAACAAACAATGCATTAAGAGATCAGCATCAAGAAATAGCAAAAGAAAATCTAAACCTACTAGAATCACTGCACAGATCAAAAAAACTTTTGATTTTTGAAGATATCATTAAAACAGGACATGTTACTGTTGGAGATGAGTATATTAATACAAATGAGATTAACGAAACTAGCCCAATAGATGACGAGTATGCAACAGTAATAGACATTGTAAAAAACCTTCGTATGAATGAAGGGGATCTCATGGGAGACCCTAAAGATTTAGAAATAAAAACTCTCTTGCCAGAAAACTCTGATGAGTTTTCAGATAGAGCGGATGAAAAAGTAAAAAAGATACAAGAAAAATACGAGAAAAAAATGCAAGCTTTTATTCGACACATAGAAATACTAAAAGATCAACTGAGAGATGAGCTAAAAAACCCAGATGGAAGAAACTTGGAAAGAATCAATTATTTATCATCACTTATTTCTGAAACTTACGCTGAAGCTGAAGAATATCAAGAGTGGGCAGAGAAAAAGATTGTAGCATTTGGAATAAAGAATCGGTTTACAAAGCTTTTTGCTGACGGCAAAAAACATGGTGGCAAAACAACAGAGTTTACCGAGGATGTCGTTTCAAAAAAGGCGAGATCTACTGCTGATAAGATAAAAGGCATTCCAAAGGCTTTAATACCTTCAGATTTAATAGAAAGGTTTTTCAATGACTTATAACATGGCAAGTGGAGACAAACAAGAAAATAAAAACAACTACAGTAAAGAGAGGGTTCGAAGCTTTGATTTGATTTGTGGTGATATTTTTCAATCATTTGAGACTATCACTAGTCTGCTTTCAAAGAAAGATACGCCGAATAAGAACAAAATGGCAGACACAAGGGCTTTTTTGCAAAATAGGTTTAAAAAAATATCTGATCAGATACAAAGCACAAAGTCTCTGAAAAAAACTTTATTGTTATTAAAAGAAAAGAAGAAAATATCACAAGAACTTTTGACAGAGATTGATAAAAACCAAGAACCCTTGGATAAGGAAAAAACCAATATAATACTAAGCTTTATAGGCAAGAGTGCTTCTGATAATGACTCCATAGAAACTAAAGATAAAGACTTTCTGCCTTCTATGTTGCAAGACTTTATTAAAGACATAGATGATGCTATCCAAAAAGTATCTAAAGATTTCCTCTCCTCTGAAAAAGAACTTTCTAAAGGAAAAAAAACGTATTTTACTAAGCTACAATTTTTTTTGAAAAAAGACTTAAAAGAAAAAGGGGCTACTGCCGAAAAAAACAAAAATGAAAAACTCATCTTTGATAACGAAATTGAAAAACTAGATAAGTTAGAACGAGAACTCAAGCTTTATTTTATTAATGAAAAAACCAAAGATCAGATGAATGATCTACGGGATTTTTTAAAAAGTTAAATATACCGCTATTTCCTCTTATCTGACAATATTTATCTCAAAATAATAAGCATTAGCATTCAGAAAAAATAGTAAATTTCAAGGTAAAGGTCTCGAGCATAGTCAATTTAAATGTTTTAGGTACGGACCTTTTGCACTCCCCATAGTACTTCATTAGGCGTTA
>CAZTWZ010000120.1:0-2474 GCA_964617835.1 uncultured Candidatus Saccharibacteria bacterium
CCCAATAAAAGTGCGTCGCATCTCATTTACCATAAATTATTGAGAGGATACAAAGTTTTTGCGTGCAAAAAACACACTAAATTGAGTTTCCCTTGATAATTAATTTGTAAAAGTCTATATTACATAACGTTAACTTTTAGAATATCAGGAGGAAGACTGATTATGGACAGAATCACAGTTAATCCTAAAATACTTGGAGGCAAACCAATTATCAAGGGAACAAGAATATCTGTCGAGTACATTCTTGATTTGCTTGCTTCAGACGTCACTGAAAAAGAAATTCTTGAAGACTATCCGCACCTTACACGAGAAGATATTAGTGCCTGCCTAAAATATGCTGCTCGTTCAATGAAAAACGAAATTTATCTTAGTCTGGAAAATGTTTCATGATATTTCATAATATAAAAGTGCTCGCCGATGAAAACATCTCTCCCAAAGTAGTAGCATTTCTCAGACAGCACGGAATCGATGTGCTTGATACAAAAGAACAATCTTGGTTTGGAAAAGAAGATGAGGAACTTCTTGAAATAGCATATAAGGAACAAAGATACGTATTGACTCATGATTCTGATTTTGGAACGATGGCAATCCATGAAGGTAAACGATGCTATGGTATCATTTATATTAGAGTGAAAAATCTTCATCCTCAAAATGTCACAAAGGTGTGCGAAAAACTTTTCGAACTCAAGACTGATCTTGTTCCGGGAAGTATTCTAGTCGTTGGGGAAGCAAGGTTGAGAATCAGGAAACTCGATTATTATTAAAAACTTGTTATTGCAGCGACAGGATCATTTGCCTAATGAAGCATGCTATGGCCTTCTTTAGAAAATTTATTTTTTAACTCTAACAGAAGAGTGCTACTATGAAAAAACACCAAAAAAATTCTTTATTAATTATTCTGCTCTTTTTACTTTTGAGCGAAGAGATACAGGCTAATGTATCATATCTTTCGCCAGACAAGCCTATGTGGGGAGATACATTATCCGTTGTCTATAATCCCTACGCCGACAATTCAACATTATTGCCAGGAGAAGAAATATTTGTCGTCTATTTTATTTGGTATTCACATTCTGAAAAGGATGACGATATATCGAGTCTTCAATGGGGGAAAATGGTCAGGAAAGAAAAACATTTTTTTCACAAATTTCCTGTTCAAAGAGACATGTGTTACATAACTGCTTATTTTATCTCAAAAGAGTCATTCGATCCGGAGGCAACACTTTCAACAAAAATTTATGGCTTGAATAAATTGCCGGTGCGCGGTGCTTATCAAGCGCAAATGTCTTCTCCATTTCTATCAAAAGATTATATGAAATTTTTTGAAAAGGAAATCAATCTCTATCCTGACAACTATGAGGTTTATCGTGATAAATGGTTCATCCTTTATGGGCTGGAGCCTGAGAAAAAGGAAATGATGAAGAAGGACATAAAAATTTTAAGTGGAATTAAAAACAAGCCACTTGATCTTTTATATTCTCTTTCTTACGGTTATATTCTTTTGGGCAATGAAGAAAAGAGTCGGGAATGCATTCTGGAAATGAGCCGCAAAGCACCCGACGCTTATCTCACAGGTGCGGCCATCAATCACTATGAGTATCAAATTGAATTACAGAATATTAATACTAATGGTACAAAAGCAATCAACAATTTAGCAAAGAAGTTAGTTGTTGAGTATTCGGATAGCTATTTTGCCAGATCTCATGCCGTAAATTATTTGAAAAGAAAGGATGTGCCAATAACAACCTTTGAGAAAATCTACAAGACCTGGATTAAAAAGCAACCGGATAATCCACAGCCTTATTTCGACCTTGCTAAAGCCTATTTATTCAAAGAGGAAAAGGTTGACGCTGCCAGAGTCATGATCGAAAAGGCGATAAATTTGTATCTCGATGGCAAAAACAGATTGTTTAATGATGTGTCCGGTAAAATGTTTAATAGATGGCTGTCTTCCTATTATTTAACACAAAGTGATATACTTTTAAAAATGAAAAAGTATAACCTGGCTCTCGCTTCTCTCAAGATGTCAACAACATTGAGCGGAGAAACACGCCCCGATTATTATATCAAAGAAGCGAATATTTGGCGGGCTTTGCGATTTTTTAAAAGGTCAATGAATTCTTTCCAAATAGCCTCGCGCTATGGTAATCGTGGAGCAGTTGATTCCATGAGAGTGCTATACAAACAGTTACATGGTTCTATCGAAGGGTTCGAAAAACTTTTGCAGAAGCACGTGGCCACCAGGCAAAAAGACTCTGCAAAGAAAAATGCATCAGCTCCTTCTTTTAGTGTGAGGGATCTGAATGACAATGTATGGGATTTTAAAAACCTAAAAGATCAGTTGGTCGTTGTAAATTTTTGGTACGTTGGCTGTGGTCCTTGTATGCAAGAAATTCCTGATTTGAACAAGTTGGTACAGGACTTTAAAGGAAAAAATATCATTTTTTTGGCATTTGCTTTAAACAAGCAAAAGGAAT
>CAZTWZ010000121.1:0-2381 GCA_964617835.1 uncultured Candidatus Saccharibacteria bacterium
GGTTTATTAACTAAAAAAGTCCAACAAAAAGTTGCACTTGGGGGCTGAATTTAGGAAACTTTAACAAGAAATATTATAACAAAGAAACTCCCTCGGTGCAAGGGAATCTTAGTGATTAAGTCATTGGTGCTGCGGAGAGGACTTGAACCTCCACGGCCTATTCGGCCACTAGCCCCTCAAGCTAGCGCGTCTACCAGTTCCGCCACCGCAGCAAGCATTCTTAATTATACTGCCCATAAATCCTACTCGTCAATCGGCACTCTGTCGGCTTTTGTGTACCAATCTTGAATTTGGAGAAATCTATCAGACGGGGATATTATCTTACCTCCCTCTATTCCCTTGATATTATCAGAGACAATGAAACTATAGTACGGATTAAAAAGATAAACCGCTGCCGCTTCTCCCGTAATTATTTTTTGAATCTCTGCCAACTTTTCCTGTTTCTGTTTTTGATCTGTTGTTTTCCTTACTATTTCAAGAAATTTATCCAGCTTTCTGTCTTTATATTTTGAAAAGTTCAGGCCGGGATCAGTAATCTGAGAAGAATGCCAGAAGCTAAAGAGGTCAGGATAGAGACCGGTATTTTCTCCTATTATTAAAATGTCATAATCTCTCGGTCTTATGAAGTCGTTTTGAAGAGAGTTCATGTTTACGCTCATAATCTCACTCTTTATGCCAAGGGCCTCAAGATTCTTTTGGAAAGTTTCCGCTGTCTTTTTCAGTTCACCTGTGTCACCTGTCACTATTTTAAGAGATACATCTTTCCCCTTATATTTCAGCTGACCTCCTTCTGTCACATATCCCGCCGCCTTCAACATTTCGGTCGCCTTTCCGACATCTCTACTGGCACTATCTTCTGCTGAGCCATCAGAGATCGGCGAAGATACGACCAGTCCTCTTCCGTCCGCACTGGAGTTTAAAATCTCTTTCCTGTCCGTAGCGAGACCTATAGAAATCCTTAGATTTTTTTCTTTCAAAAAGTCGTTGTCCATATTGAAAAAAGCGGCTATATATCTCGGCAGGGTATATTCATGAATGCTAGTCCCTTTTGTATCTAAAAACCTTTCTACCATCTCCTGGGTAGGATCGCCTATACCATCTATGTTCTTTTTGCTATATTCGTCTAAAAGCTCCCCTTCATCTAAGAATCCTTCCAGGACAACTTTCTTAAGATAGGGTTTGGTGCCATAATAATAATCATTCATATCTAAAATTAAAGTTTCCCTGCCCGACTCTTTTGCCAGACTTTCAAATGCGTATGGACCGGTTCCAACCGGCTCTACATTGAAGTCAACCGTCTGAATGCTCGCTGTCGGCATCTCCCCTAAAATATGTTTGGGAATAATCTTAAGAGTTGTGTTCTCTAAAAAAGCTTCATTCGGTTCTTTGAGTGTAAAACGAACGCTATTATCCCCTGTTTTTTCTACCTTATCCCCTTTCCATGCTTCATATAAGGGGCTTCTGGCATCAGGGTTTTGAACGGTCTGAACAGTAAAAACAACATCATCGGCACTAAAGTCTGTGCCATCATGCCATTTCACGCCTTCTTTAATTTCAAAATCATAAGCCTTCCTGTCTTCTGATAGTGCCCATTTGCTTGCCAGATCTGTTTTTAAACCCTTGCCATCATCGTGCTTCATAAGACCGCTAAAAAGAAGATTTATGGCATCTTCATCGTTTTGATTTGTTTGAGAATATATAGGATTCAGGCGCAGGAATTTGCCCATTTTCCCTTCTGTATAAGTTCCGCCTGTCAGAGGTTTGTCTTTATTGTAATACGCTTCTATGCCTTTAAATGAAGAGATAAACATTGAAGTAACAAAGATAATGAAAACTAAACTAAAAACAACTAGATTTCTCAGGTGAATAATCCGATAAAGACGCCTGGATATAATAATATAAGCATCCTGGAAGTCCTGAACCTCCAGATTTCTAAACTTAATCTTTAGTTTTTGGAAATTAAGAGAATATCTTAAATATAGTCTTTTGAGTTTCATTCAAATTTTTTTAGTGACTTTCAGTATATTATTAGTGTTTTTCAGCGTTAATAAGCTATGGTGTTATTTAACAACAAGACTCACAAGAATAGCACCAGTAAAAACTATGGCTGAAATAATCGTCATATAAAATATAAACTTTTCCGCGCCTCTTTGTTTCATATAGCTTCCGCCACCGCCACCGCCAAATGTACCCCCAAGCCCTCCATCTTTTTTCTGAAGCAAAACGGAAACAGTCAGAATAACCGCTGAAATGACAATGGTGCCTGTTATTAAAATTTCATTTGACATGCGTGTAATTCTAACAAAAAACCGAGTTAAAGTAAACTCTTTGTTACGGTCCATAACATATTGGACTTTTTAATAGGTATAAAGTTATTCACA
>CAZTWZ010000122.1:0-2333 GCA_964617835.1 uncultured Candidatus Saccharibacteria bacterium
ACACCGCTTGAGGTCGCTTCTGCCTCTGTTGCACTTCCACATTGAATGTGGCATTAAAAAAACATAGTAGTAGCTTGGTGTTGATAAGAAAAGATGATATCTTAGTTCATGAATAAATCATGGAGGTAAAGATGCGTATTACAGAAATCAATGTTCTTCCCGTAGACGGCGATGACAATTTAAAGGCCTATGTCACCATCAAACTTGACGACTGCTTTATTGTCAGGGACATGAAGGTCATAAAGGGTACGAAAGGATATTTTGTGGCCATGCCCGCTAAAAAGATGAAAGACGGCACATACCGCGATCTTGCCCATCCTCTTGATAAGGATACAAGGCAGAGGATTGAAAATAAGATTTTAATAGAGTTTAACAAGCAAAAGCTCACCTTTCATCAGATATAATCATGATAAAAGAATACCAATGGTACAAGATAAAATGTTTAGAAATACAATGGGCAATGTATTTGCAATCTATCGGTAAGCGCTGGTGTGAATTCACAAAAGACTCCAAAGAATAAACAAGAGATGCCTGCTCATAGGCAAGGTGTTGGCATGTCAATTTAAAAATAGGGAAAGTTTGAGATGAAAAAACCTTTTTCTATAGGAAAACTCGCATGTTTTGCCGGGGTGTCCGTGCAGACCCTGCGTTATTATGAGAGGCGGGGCATCTTGACCCCTCTTGGTCGTAATAGCTCGGGTTTTCGCATATATGATGATAGTGCTATTAAGAGGTTGCGTCTCATAGCATGGGCAAAGGGACTTGGTTTCACCCTTGAGGATATAAAAGATACCTTAAATCTACAGGGGCCGGGTAACTTAACATGCACGAGGGCAAGAGAAAAGGCCTATGAGAAGCTGGCGTTATTGGAGGATAAGGTAAGGTTACTAAGGTCCATTTTAGATGGATTGCAAGAACGCATGGATTCTTGCAAGTGTCAGTGTCCCATGGAGGAGTGCCGCGTTATTAGGGAGATTGTAGGCGGGTAAAGACATGAAGGAAAGACCGCTCACCTCTAAGGCCTCTGCTCTCAGCCATAACTTCGTTCTATTGCTCATCTTGTTGCCTTTACGGGGTATTAGTACGATGTATTCGTGACGATTTTTTTGGTCTTTTTAGCCATTACGGCCTACGCTTTTTTTCTTAAAAAAGCCTCCTCACTTTTGTTTTGACTACTACAAGTTATTTTCAAGCAGGAATGACAAGTTTTTGACGGTTACTGGTTATCACGTGTCACAGAGCCTTCTATTTTAAAAGGATTTAATCTAGCAAAAGATTGTGTAAGTAATTCTCTTCCACCTTCTCGCTCTCGTTTATATCTCTTAGGTCGAATAATGCCACTAAGTCTATCGATATTTGCCGTGAAAGTCACAAAAATGTTGTTATTTGACAACCCTCTAATGTCAGAACTTAACTCCTTATGATATGCTACGGTCATTTTGATACCACTATAGAGTGCTACATTCATGTTTACGCCAATAGCTTGATAATCTTTACCCTGTAGCTTGTTAAACCACTGGTAAGTTGCAAAAATTTTACACCTTTCTTTGCATTGCAAAAATGAACTGCCTGCCTCTACATCAAAGCCCTCCGAGACTCTGTTATTAATATGAATGTTTTTGAATGCAAATGAATTAGTTGAAGCCAAATAAGCATTGGCTCTTACTTCATACTGTTTGTATAAAGCCTCAATCCCGGTGCCCCATCTGTGAACACTGGTGCTTCCTCTATGAAAATCAATTCTTCTTAAATTGAATTGTGATTTTTCAAGCAAATCATAAAATATTTTGAGACCAAGAAGACCCCTTTTGTAAATTTTTCTTCTATATCCTAACTGCATATTAAAAAGGCCCTCCCCTTCTCCCACTTTAGTATTGATTTGTGTATACGAGAGGTCTTCTTTTGAAAACTGATACAGTGGTTGCAGTCGTATTAGTTTTAGATTTGTTGCTCCATTCGTATCATTTGAGATGGATACAGTGGTGTTGGCTGACAGCAATTTACTTCTTCTATTTGTATTAACAGGGCTGTCTGAAGTATATCCCAGAGAAGCCTCAGCAAATATTACCAAAATAATTATAACAATAGATGTAACTTTATACATACGTACTTCTTTTTAACGATATCTAAGAAGAAAAAATCTAGGAGAGGGTTAGTGTAGGATGTAAATCGAAGGCTGTTTCTCTATAAGTAATAATTAATACTATGCAATATCTGTGCCGTTTAGAGGTGTTTGGCATTGTTTATATTGACAAGATATTTAAAATTTTCTCTCCTCCTTCCTCATTGACAAGTTAAAGCCGATAATTGTAAGATATTAAAGTTGATCTTCT
>CAZTWZ010000123.1:0-2248 GCA_964617835.1 uncultured Candidatus Saccharibacteria bacterium
TGCGGCTCTTTTTTTTCCCTACTCGCCTCTCATCCGTTCTTTTGAGACCCATTCCATCTTTGTTTAACAGCTTCAGAAAATCGAAATAACTCGAAAATTCCAAAAGCAAACAAAGCTAGCCCATGCCAATTGAAACATGAGCGTGGATCCCTCGAATAGTCATGCTTAAAATTGTAGCCTCTATTTTTAAGAGTATTAAAAAGATCCTCAACTTCCCAGCGAGCACGAGCTTGCCGAGCTCCCAACTCACAACTTTTTGCGGAAAGCCTCCATGAAAATAACCATTCACATTTGTAGGATTCCATTTTATTTCCCTCTCTTGTCCTTTCCTCCCAAAATCGCAAGACGTTTGTGCTCACACCTTCGCCTAAATACCTAGAGTTAAACCAAGTATACCTCTGCTTAATATTCCAACCTTTTGCATTAACACTTTGGCACCTCTTTACGCAATTTTTCTTGTGGTGAGAGAAACTCGCTTTCTCATCACACTCTTTTGCCAACAAAGGTAAACACAATTCCTTTCTGACGATGATGTATCCGCATCTGTGCTCTTTTGCTAATCGCATGACAGGCCTATTTGCATATAATCCATCCAAAAGAAGAACTATTTTCATTTTTGGAAATGCTTGTCTGATAACCGGTAACGAGGCCTTTAGAGCAACGAGTTCGCACTCCTGCTTATGCGCATCTTCAGACGAGTTTTCAAAATCCACAATTTGTTTAGCGTGGATAGGATAACTGTAGACTGGAATTTTTAAGCCACCCATAAAAACAAAACTAAAAACAAGAGTATTATGGAGCCATCTAACCTTCTCTTTTTCGGTTCCTTTGTTATAGACTCTTTTTAGGCAACAAGGACAGTCGTTATTTCCGTGTATATCGACATGGTGCGGATGATCATAAGTATGTGTGTGGACACAGTCCGCGGCGAGAAGAAAGAAATCACCTGGCATAATTTGAGGATGCTGTCGGAAAAATTTAGATTTTTGGAGATCTTTGAAGAAGCTAATCATCAGATTGTTAATGCTTTCCTCTTCTAAATTCTTTAAAAATTTTTCAACAGTCTTGATAACAGGGACATGATCCTCTGGAGCATCAATAAACTTGGCTACATTTCTCCTGGAATATTTTTCATCATTATCATGACCTTTTTCATCATATTTATTTCCTGATCCCATCCTAAAAAGAAAAATAATTAATGCACACATCATGATCGACTGTTTTGAATAAGTGATCTGACCTTGATTTCGACGGTCAGGAATGACCGCCTCAATATGTTTAGAAACATGTTTTTTTTCTATAAATTGTTTGAGAACAGTGGTTAATTCTAACTTTACATCCCCAGTATTAGCTGATCGATGAGTTTCTAATTCGTTAATTATCGTGTTGGTTTGTTGTTGAGTTGTTTTATTTTTTCGCTCCATTTTTTCCCGAAGAAACTTTCTATACCTACGAGAGATCCTTCTTCTTTTTTTGCGTTTCTTTGGGCGAGCGTGCGTATTTGATCCAAGAAACCAGAGATGTCTTTTATGCATATTTTCCCAAGCAGCATAAGACATTTTTTCGGGCCAGTGGATAAAGCAAATATGGATAATTCTGATCTTAGGAAAAAAGAATAATTTGCTTTTACTGCTGAAGGGTGTAAAATAAGTCTTGGACATAACAATCTCCTGTCTATTGTGTTCTAATTGTTAAAAACACTATAGACCAAAGGGTGTTGTTATGTCCTTTATTTTTTTAATTTACATTCGACATTTCTGATTTCTCTCCGAGAGGAAAAGGAAGAATATCTACTAATCCCCTAGGGAGTCCGAATTGCTGGAGCGAGGGACACGCTAAGATTTTCCTATAGTAAAAAAATCTTCGCGTGTCCTTCGCTCTCTTTGTGCTCTTCGTGGTGAGTCAGAGGTCTGGACAAAATAAACGTCTTTTATAGTTTTTATTTTTCTCTGTGAGCTCTGTGTCCCACCGTGGTTTAAATTTATTTTTAATAGTTGGTGCCTCGGTATTTATGTAGATTGTGTTTTGAATTTATCTCTATTTATGGCATTCTTGCCCTCTAGAACAGTGATGTTTTATCAATTTTCATTTATTAACTAAACCGTTGTAATCCTTGAGGTTGAGGTTTCCCTTCCCAAGGGTCGCACATAAATATAAGAGGAAAAAAATATGTCTCTTGCATTCGCACTCGTGTTTGCTTGTGGATTCCTTGCTCTTTGCTATGGACTTGTGACAATACGATCTCTAT
>CAZTWZ010000124.1:0-2246 GCA_964617835.1 uncultured Candidatus Saccharibacteria bacterium
GCTATTTGGCATTGTTTTCATACCTCCTATCGTACGAGAAAAGTGCAAAAGGTGTTTGCACATTACCCGTAGACCTTGAAGAACTTGCTAAATCATTTCCTGATTTGACAAAAATCATTATCCCTTCAAGAAAGAGAAATATGGTTGAATCTATAACCCTCTTTGCGGATAGTACAAAAGCTCGAGAACATCACAAAAAAGATAAAGAAGAGATGCGTATAAGCGCCCTTCTAGACAAGAAAAAATATCCCATTCCTGCCGAGATTGATGTATTTGAAGATAAAATCGCTATGCTTGACTTCTCAAAAGGCAAGTTCATAGGAGTGGTAATAGAAAACAAGGACATGGCAACTTCTCTGAAAAGTCTTATGAGGCTGGCTCTTGAAAATAAGGGAATAAAGATCAAATAACATTTATTCACCTAAAAAATACCTTTTCTGTACTGGATCAGGATCTTTTTCTTTTTCGGCTATTATGCTAAGCCGCGGTTTTCCGTTTTTAGTTACCCAGTATGCTTTACCCATATCCTCAGATGGATGAGATTCAGGAGGATTTAATATTTTAAAACCAGCTCCTTCAAGTAAATTTTGCAGTTCTTGATAAGTATAAAGGTAGCAGGCAGTTTTAAGCTCTCTGCCTCCCTGCCGAAAAGCAATCTCTATAGTGCCAAATGGCGGCGCCACACTGCCGGGATTTTTATCTTCATAACTATCATGATATTCCCTTGCCATTTGCAGATATTCTTCCGATTTATCAAAATAAGGTATATCTATATACAGTTTGCCGCTTTTTTTTAATATTCTTGAAAATTCAAAAAATGCTTTGGCTTGTTTCTGTCTTTCTAAAACATCAGATATAGCAGACCAGTTGCACATAACCGCTTCAAACTTACCGCTAAAAGATGGCGGCATTTCGGTCATATCACCTCTTATATAATCAGCTGTTCTGCCTGCATTACTCACCTTCCTTATATCCATACCTACAATATGAGCTTCAGGATTAGCTTTTGCTATCGGCTCTGTAATCCTTTCACCATCACCACATCCGGCATCTAAAACTTCCCCTTTAATATCAAATCTTCTTAAAAAATCATTTAATCTCGATATTTCAGTTTTAGTATCAGCGTTTTCTGAAGCCGCTTCCCTGTTCATATCCAGATAATCTATATAAAACTTTTCTATTTCAGCCAGTGACCTTTTATTCTCCGTACCATATTCATTTTTAAACTTTGCTTCAAATAATGTTTTGTAAACAGCTGTTAAGTCTTTACTGCCCATTCTTTGCGCTTCTTTATAAAGTAAGTCCATATTAGTTTTTACTTGACCGCTTTCCTCTGATTCTCCAAAAAATGATTCTTCAAGTATTTCTCTGTATATTATTAATGCATCCCGAATATCTTCAGGTTTTATATTCTCAAGATTGTCCACTTCAGATGCAGCTATAAGAAGTGATTTTCCCCGCAGTAGTATGGCTTCCAAAAGACACTCCTTTTCCTCCGGTTTTGCTTCACTTGAGATAGTTTGCGCCATATCAACTATCTGGCTATAGAGAGTAAATATTTCGTTCGCAATTTCTCCGGGAATTTTTTCCCCAATTTGTATAATTTTATTGCCGTTTTCTAAATCAAACTCCATCGATAAAAAAGATGTGAAACCGTCTTTACTAAACTTATCTATAAAGTTTTTTGTTTTTTCAGCACTATTAACATCAACGGTAGTTAAATATTTCAAGAACCAACTTTGTTCGCGAATACTAAAATCTGATAACTCTATTCCAAAGTCTTTTTCAATCAACCTTCTTAATGGCAGTTGTGAAGTAATCCTAAAGGCTTCAATGACATCTTTCTTCCCCTCCTTATTTCCTTCATATATATTAATTATTTCCTCTAGATGTCCTATATCAAGAACATCTTTGGCTTCCAACATCTTCTCTGCTGAAGTATCCTGTTTTACCATATAATGAAAGAGGCGGCCTTGATGATCAAATACCCCCATATATTCAGAAGATAACTCTAGAAGTAAAAAGTCATGAGGAAATTCTTGACCCATATTATAAACAATTGGGCTATAAGCAGGCAGCATCCCTCTCTCAGAACATTTTATTTTTGTGGCCGGTAGATCATCAAATTGATATTTCAATGAAATACTACCATTATTTTCTGGTGCAACAAAATAACCCATATATTCAGCACCAAAGGATGAACCTGTACTTTGCTGATTTAACCAAACTCTATGATCATCAAGTAA
>CAZTWZ010000125.1:0-2164 GCA_964617835.1 uncultured Candidatus Saccharibacteria bacterium
AGGGGTTGGTCTTTCAGAGGCCACCGCAGACGGAGAAGGTTGTGAAGCTGAAATAAACAAGACCCCATCGCCAGCAAACGCAAACCATAACTAAGATGCCCCCTACAACCTTTTTTATTATAAGTCCTTACCGTTTACACTGTATTCTTGCAAAAATTAATAAACTGCCAAGATCCACTCTACAGCACTATAATCAATAGTTTGCCCATGTGGTATGTTTTGCATTGACACCCACTATATATTGTGGTAGTTATTGAATACACTCTGGCATTCCTGCTGGCCGGGACGAATTCAATATTCGTAGCCATCCAGTACAGGGAGGCATGGGGGTGTTCAAAGTTGACAATAACGATGACCTCCCACTGGGTCGGAACAAAACAAGTTTCACCCGGAGAATGGACTCACAGCTCTACCGCACCAAGTAAAACCGTAACCAGCTCTACGGGAGCCTATCGGCCGGTTGAAGCGGATTTTATGAGTTCTGGGTCATGGTGGCATGGGGATGGCTTGACAAAGGTGCCAAAAACGTTAAACTTGGAGCTGAGATGTCAAATCCTTTCGCATGCAAAAACGTGCCAACTCGGCGCGGCGGTTCAGGCGTACTTTCCTGCGGATGTTCGCTTGCTCCACCACTCTGGCATTCCTGCTGGCCGGGACGAATTCAATATTCGTAGCCATCCAGTACAGGGAGGCATGGGGGTGTTCAAAGTTGACAATAACGATGACCTCCCACTGGGTCGGAACAAAACAAGTTTCACCCGGAGAATGGACTTCTTTGGCGGTAGAGTTTGGTTTACCGATAGGACTTCTAAGCCAGCAGTTCAATTATGAGTAGATCTTTATATGACAAGATTAGTGGCAAGAAAAACTTAGACGATGCTTGGAAAGTCGTTTATGCAAACGGTATGAAGTCACTCTCTGACGAATCAAGAAAAAAAGTAAAAGACTTCAATGTCCATTTTGAAAAAAATCGTAAAAAAATTAAAAACAAACTAAAAAGTCATAGATACAAATTCAGCCCTGCCAAAGCCGCTCCAATAAGAAAACCAGGCAAAGCCCCCCGCCCACTTGCAGTGCCAATCATAGAAGATAGAGTTGTGCAGAGGGCACTTCTGAATATTTTGCAATCAGTAAATGAGCTTAAGGTGGCGTTAGAAGTGCCGACAAGTTTTGGTGGCATTGGAGGCCGCTCAGTCCGCGGTGCTATTGAAATGGCTTACTCAGCGGTAAAAGCTGGGGCAAAATATTATATCAGGTCAGATATTGAAGGCTTCTTTACTAAGATTCCTCGCCCAACTGTACTTGCGAAAATTAATTTACTGCTTCCAGACACCTCATTAAGTAAAATAATAGATGATGCTTCATGGACAGAATTAGAAAATTTATCTTCGTTGGGTGGACTGGCTGAACTTTATCCAGATATATATACTGGCGTATTTCAAGGTTGCTGTTTGTCTCCTTTATTTGGGAATATTTTACTAAATGACTTTGATATAAAGTTAAATACCGAAGACATAACTTGCATTAGATATATTGATGATTTTCTTATACTTGGACCAAGAGAAAAAGACGTCAATAGAATTTTTGACAAGGCTCAAGCCATCCTCGGCAATTACGGTTTAGATGCTTACGTTCCCAAAAAAGATTCAAGCAAAGCACAAAAAGGTCTGCTTGAAAAAAAAGGTTTTAACTTCTTAGGCTGTACTATTGGTGCTAGTTTTATACATCCTAATAGAAAGGCAAGAACAGAAATTAAAAATAAAATAAGTGATGTTCTTCGTGGAAATGCTCGGGCTCTTAACAGAGTAGAGTCAAGTTCATGGATTAAAGATTATTCCTTGATACACACATTGCAAAAAGTCAACAATATACTCATGGGGTGGGGGAACCAATATTCGTTTTGCAATGCTACCGTCTTATTTAAAGATATCGATCGTGAAATAGATAAATTTATTAGGGAGTATATTAGTAAATATAGTAAGAGCCGAGAAAAATTCAAAAAAGACGGCTCATCTGATTCAGGCAGAAAATTATTAGGTGTGCATTTGTTGCATGAAAGTAAATCTGACCCAATAATAACATAACTTATTATCTGCCATTGTCTTTACCTGCGTGGAGTTCTGGGGACGCCATACTTAATTGCTCAGAGGTCCTCCTCCAAATT
>CAZTWZ010000126.1:0-2108 GCA_964617835.1 uncultured Candidatus Saccharibacteria bacterium
TGTTTCATGTTAAGACTCCTTGCCAGAGTCCAATATGTTTCTGAACTTTTGCATATCAACCATTGGTTTTGAATTTTTAGAAGAAACTCATGTAGTTTAGTTTAGTGAAGTGTTTTGTGAGTTCTCAAGATTTTGCTATCGCTCTATTTTGAGAACAGTTATTTTAGCGGAAAAATTGCTTCCGGGATTTCTTTTTCAAAAAAGTCTAAATGACCGCATCCTGTTAAGATAGCGATTGTTCCTTCTGAGGCAAGATTTCTTTGTATATTTTTTAGCATTTCTTGTTCACGTTGCTTAGCCCTTTCTTTGTCGACCAATTTTTTAGCCCCCGGAACGTCTAGTAGTTTTAGATATTCTTCTTTGTTAAAGTCTTTCCAATCGTACTTATCGATTATTTCTTTTTGTAAATCCATGACAGTCTGATTATCTTGATCGGTTTTACCCTTAGCTAATTCACTAATATCTGAGTCAAAGCCAAAAACAAGGATTTTGTTTTTCTGGGCCCAATTGTAGCCAAATACCATCTCATCCGGATAATTTTTAAAGTTTTTATTTTCAATATCTTTTTGGGAAATCTCAATCATTAACTGATTTGGCTGAAGGTTTTCCAGAATATCTTCAAGCTCATTTTTTGGTGTACAGTTTCCATGCAAAGTCCCGATGATATATATTTTCTTCATAATCTTTTTTATTTTTCTTGTTTCTTTGCCGGGTCTTTCCAGGTAGCATACTTACAGTCGGGATATCTCTCGCATCCCCAGAAAACTCTGCCCTTTCGGGTCTTTCTCTCTACTATTTCCCCCTCTTCACAGTCTGGACACTTGATTCCTGATTTTTTAATAATCGGCTTGGCATTTTTACATTCAGGGAACCCGCTGCAAGCCAGGAATTCGCCAAATCTGCCTGTCTTTATTACCATTTTTTTACCGCACTTTTCACAAACTTCATCAGTTTCTATAACCGGCATCTCAACTTTCTCTATCTTGTCTATTTTCTTATCCAGCTCATCTTTGAAAGGATACCAAAAGTCCCCAACCGCTTTTTGCCATTTCATTTGCCCGAGAGCGATATCGTCCAGCTCGTTTTCTATCTTTGCCGTAAAGTCTGCATTAACTACAAATGGAAAATTTTCTGTTAGCATATCGGTTACAATAAAGCCAATATCCATAGGGATGAATCTTCTTTCTTCAAGTTTCACATATCCCCTGTTTATGATTGTAGATATGGTTGGCGCATAGGTAGATGGTCTGCCAATGCCATTTTCTTCCAATATTTTAATAAGCGCAGCTTCTGTTAGCCGTGGCGGCGGCTGAGTGAATTTTTGCTCTAAAATGGCTTTTATAAGACTTAACACATTATCTTTCTTTAGATTTTCCAGATTTGAGAACTTGGCATCTTTTGTTTCTTCGTCAGTCTTTTCCAGATAAACCTTCATAAAGCCGTCAAAAAGAAGACTTCTCCCGCCTGTGCGGAAAAGATAAGCCCCCGCGGTTATCTTGGCGCTGATTTGTGAGTATCTGGCATCTGCCATTTGCGACGCCAGTGTCCGGTTAAAAATTAAAGAATAAAGCCTTAACTGATCGGGAGTGAGAGCTTTCTTTATCGCTTCGGGTGTGTTTGAAATATAAGTCGGCCTTATCGCTTCATGGGCTTCCTGAGCGCTTTTACTCTTTTTATAAAATCGCAGTTTTTGAGATACATATTTCTGTCCGAAATTCTTTATTAAATAATCCTTGATTTGGGCCTTTGCCTGATTTGAGATATTCAAAGAGTCGGTTCTCATATATGTGATTAACCCCTCACGGCCGTTACCGGTATCTATACCTTCATAAAGCTGCTGGGCAAGCACCATGGTTTTTTTGGTTGAAAAGTGAAGCTTGCGCGCTGATTCCTGTTGCAGGGTTGAAGTAATAAATGGCGGTGCCGGGGATTTTTTGACTTCCCTTTTATTTATATCAGAGACTGTGAAGGTTTCTTTTTTTATGTCGGACTCTATCTCTTTTGCTGTTTTCTCATCCTTGACTTCTATGGGTTTTCCGTCTTTTTTTATCAAATGCGCGAGATATTTATTTGAACCTTTTTCAAGTTCTGCCGATATTTCCCAATAT
>CAZTWZ010000127.1:0-2096 GCA_964617835.1 uncultured Candidatus Saccharibacteria bacterium
CCGAGCTTTTCCATTAAAAGATCCGACCCATATAGTAGCCGAAATTTATCATTTTTCCCAAGTTCAGATATAAGAGTCGTCTTACCAGTTCCATTAATTCCTCCGAGAAATATATTTCTTGATTTCATAAACAAAATTATAGCACAAAAAAATCCTTTGCATCTTTCTGCTATGATAAATTTTTTCACCCCCCACATATCATTATAATTGATTCTACTGTTATTCAATGAAAATGTCACAACTTTTTGCGATAGCAAATACTTGTGACATATCGTATTCCTTTATTTATCGTAAAAAAAGTGTTTAAAAAAACTAAACCACCTTCACTCGCCCGTTTTCTTCTATTATCTTCCCCTTTATACTAAAACCGCTTGCTTTTATGTGTCCTCCACCTCCGAAATTGGCAGCAAGCTTCTGCACATCTACATACTCATCACGAGTTCTTAAAGATACTTTTAGCAAACCTTCTTCTCTTTCGGTAATAAGAATAATAATCTTTATTCCACCTACTATACTAAAAAAGTTTATAATTTCAGAATATGAGTTTCCTTTTACTCCAAACTTTTTAGCATCTTCAAGTGTCAGATAGCTTGTAAGTGTCTTATATTTTTTATTATAAACTAGCCTTTCAAGCGCAAGGCCATACAACTTCAAGATATTAAGCTCTTTTTTTGAGTTAAGCGTATTTTCAACAATCGACCCGAACCTCGCGCCCTTCGATACTAAATATGCCGCCGACTCAAGAGATCTGCTTGTAGTATTTTGATGCTGGAAACTTCCTGTGTCCCCCTCTATTCCCGTAAGTAGTAATGTCGCCACATCTTTCTTTATTCGAATACCCATTTTTTTAATAATAAGAAGCGCCATCTCGCTAGTTGAGCTAAAGTCCTGATCTTGCCAAAAATAGTCAGCAAAGTCGTTTAGGTTTCCTGGTAAATGATGATCTATCTGATAAATTTTTACCCCTCTTTCTTTGTAGTCTTGAAGGATATTTTCTGATTCCACCCTGTTTACTTGCGAGGAGTCAAAAACTAGCACAATATCAGTATCTCTAAACTCTTTTTCTGTATGAAGATTACTATAATCCTTTAAGAAATCAAGATAATAGGGAATTTCCTCATCCAGAAAAACATATGCTCGCTTCTCCATACTTTCAAGAGCAAGTTTCATACCAAATACACTCCCTAAACAGTCGCCATCAGGCAAAACATGACCAAAGATAGCCACACTATTTGCCTTTTTGAGAGCTTCCGCTATCTCTTTTTTATCAACTTTTTCTGCTTTTGTCATTTCTTAAAAGTTTTTCTATTTTTTCTGCATATTCCCCGGAGTGATCAATTTTAAAAGATAAAACCGGGACATGTTTTGCTATAATTACCTTGTTTACTACTTGTTGGATATCGTGTCTTTCTCTTTCTAGAACAGATAAAATATCTTCTTCTTCACCACCAAGAATACCAATCCAAACACAAGCATGTTTCATGTCTCGGCTTGTTTCAACTGTCTTGACGGTAATAAGCCCCTCAATATCTATCTTCCTCAAAGCTCCCGCTACTTCACGTCCTATAAGTTCATTTACTTTTCTAATTCGTTCAGACATTAATCTCTCCATTCTAATGTACCAATTCTACTAACCTGCTAATTACTTCCATTTATCATCACTTCACCTTCAGTTTATTTGTAGATTGGCACTATTCGTATATTGGTACGGCTATAAAGTTCTTTTAATGGTTTCTGTTCTGAAGGCCTCCACCATATCACCTTCTTCAATATCAATTTCTTTATTCAGGCTTATGCCACACTGTGATCCTATTTGAGCCTCTTTTACCTCATCTTTTTCTCTCTTTACCATGGTTATCTTTGCTCTATCTATTTCTTTCTTTTCACGGACGATTCTGATATCTGCATCTTTCTCTATTTTACCCTCTTTAACATCACCGCCAACGACCATTTGCCCTTTCTTTTTGTTAAAAATTTTCAGAACTTTTAATTTTCCGATTGTAACTTCCTTTATTTCTGGCGGTAAAAGTTCGCTAAGCAGGTTTTTTACATCATCAAGAAGCTCATAAATAACCTTATATGTATATATTTTGATT
>CAZTWZ010000128.1:0-2085 GCA_964617835.1 uncultured Candidatus Saccharibacteria bacterium
ATATTTTATCTGCTTTTTAAGGAGAAAAAACCACAGAAAAAGTTCCATTAGACCTCTCTTCACAAGGACCTACGAGGAGGCGCCGACCGAAGCTTATAATATCGCTGCCTGTCCCTGATGTCAAGAATTTCATTTATTTTTATGCTGGTTTTTGATAAAATGGTGCAGTTAAATAACTGGGAAATTTATGAATAAATGGTTTGCATATGACACAACCCTGAGAGATGGGTTACAGGAGAACGGCAGAGAGATTACTCTGCCTGATGCTGCTTGTTTCGCCCGAAAACTGGATGATATGGGCTTCTCCTGGTGCGAAGCCGGTTTTGCAAGCGCAGGAAAAGAGCAGATGGAAAGAATTAAGGCGCTCACAGATTTAAACCTGAAAAACACCCGCATTACTGCCTTTGGAAGGACTAGGGGTAAAAACGAAACCGCAGAAAATGCAAAAGATTTAAACGCGATTTTAGAGTCCGGCGTAAAAACAGGAACACTAGTCGGCAAATCCAGGAAACGCGATGTTAAGCTGTCTTTGAGAATTGAAGAAAATGTAAACCTTAAAATAATAGAAGACAGTGTAAGATACTTAAAGAAAAAGGGTCTAGAGGTGATTTTTGATGCTGAGCATTTTTTTGACGGGATGAAAGAAGATGAAGATTATACCTTAGAAACAGTAAAGACTGCTCTAAAGTCAGGTGCTGACTGGATAGTTTTGTGTGATACAAACGGCGGCGCAACATTGGAGCAAGTTCAGGAATGCATAAAAAAAGCTTCCCGGGTTATTCCTATAGAAAAACTTGGATTTCATGGCCATAATGATCGCGGACGGGCAGTTTCAAATGCTGAAACTGCATACAAGTGCGGTATTCGGCATATCCAGGGCACTATAAACGGCTATGGCGAGAGGTGCGGTAATACTGACCTGTCTGTTTTAATCCCAAATCTTTATTTTGACGAAAAAGCGCCTTGTTTGAAAGGGGGGCAACTAGAACAAATATCCCGCCTTTCACGTATGACAGCCGAGTTTCTAAACGCTCATCATAGGAGCAATCATCCATGGGTTGGTTCACTTGCCGGATATACAGAGGCGGGAATGCATACGTCAAGTATGCTTAAAGATCCCGAATCATATATTCATGCGGATTTGAGGGAGGTTGGGAACCGTACATCATATGGCGTGTCAGAACAGTCCGGTCGTTCTAGCGTCTTGGCCAAGAGCAAAGAAATGGGATTTGACTTAAAAAAAGAAGAAATAGAAAAAGTTACCAGGATTCATGATGAAATGATTGCGAGCGGTTATAGCTATGCCGGAGCTGATGCATCGTTTTACCTTCTAATACTAAAATCTCTCGGCAAGAAGCATAGAGGTGAGATATTTGACTCCGGGAAATGGGAGATCATATCTTTTGGAAATGGAAAAAAAGTTGAAACAAAGGCAAAGATTGAAGTAATTTTAAAGAAAGAAAAAATAATATCAACCGGCAGCGGAAGCGGTCCGGTTGACGCGCTAAACTCTGCTCTTTCCAAAATCCTGCCAAAGTTTTATCCAAAACTGCCGGAATTCCATCTAACCGACTATCGTGTAAAAATAATAAACCCGGATGCGGGAACAGGCGCCAAGGTAAGAGTTATTATAGAGTCATCCAACAACGAAGAAACCTGGTCTACTGTCGGGGTTCACGAAAACATTATTCAGGCGTCCTGGCTTGCACTAGAGCAGTCAGTTGCCTACGTTCTATATAAATCTTAAAAAATAAAGAAGAGCGGAAACACTCTTCTTTATTCAATAAATACTTGTCTATTTTGCCGTTTTTAAATAAAGTGCGTAAACTACCATCCCTATTGACACCATAGCCCACTGGCTAGATGCTAGCCATATATCACTGTCTGCAAAAGAGCCATAAGCAGCAAGTAATAGCCCTAAAAGAGACAAGGCAAAAAGATAGTCTGCATATTTTGCTAGTTCTTTCATTTTCCATCACCTCCTTCCTATACTATATATAGGATAATAACTTTTTAACCTTTTTACAATATTTGTACTGGTTCAGTACATACCGTACACTTTCTAACATGTTAATTTAGTTAAAT
>CAZTWZ010000129.1:0-2070 GCA_964617835.1 uncultured Candidatus Saccharibacteria bacterium
GAAAACGCCATGCAGGCACGACTTCTATTATCCCGCCGTCAACAATTATCTTTTCTTCTTCATTGCGAGTCACAATCGTACCGGTTTTTATATCATACCTCTTCATTGCATCTTCTAATGCCGCAACTTCACGTTTTCTGGTTTGCGGCTCGCTCATGGATGCGCAGACCTGAACAAGCATTCGCGAAGAACCTCCCATCAGTGTGCTCGATGACCTGAAATAGATAGGTCGATTTACCGCTACGGCGGACGCCACTACATACAGTGGCCTTATGAGGGATCGACTCGATATTCATGTGCCGTGGCACAGCAGTATCAAGTTCGACTTCTTGAAAATCGAGAATTATTGATTTTAAGATATCTATCGTATACGCACTCATCTGGCATTAAAAATATCCGCAATATATGCCGGCTGGAAATAATTATTTCCAGTTGGCCCGCGACTGTCAAGCGCTTTGCTCTGTGATTGCGAGCTACTTATTAGACGTATGAGATGTTTTTTACAATTGTACGAACAATATCCCCAAAAGGATGCTACCACCGACTCGACACATTGTTACAAGCTTTTGATATGGCATGGCCTTTGGAATAAACTCTATACCAGGAAACAAAATGAACCCTAGCACCAGCATTAGTGGCCCTTCAGGACTGCTCTGAAGAAACTTCACAAACGAAAAGGTGATAAGCAGAAACGAAACCATAGCACCGGTAAATTTAACAGCACACCAAGATATTGCCGCCTGATGATACTTTGGCAACTGGAACATAATTATTGCAATAAAAATGAATAGATAAACATCCATATCAGAAAGAAGCATGTAACCTATGCTTTTGCCAGACAGCAGGAATTCATAGATAGAATATGCAATTGCAAACACAAGACAAAGCCAAGCGAGTTTTATTTGGCGTGTAAAAAAACCTAAGAAAAGGTGTCCCTCTACCTGAGATTTAAGCCAAGGGCTTTCTAAAATTTCAAGTGCGCCATTATTTAACTTCATTTGTCTATTGCGATATCCTTAAGTATTTTTTAAGGGTGTACTTTGTTCACCCTTCTTTTTATTTTCCGTGTTTTAATAAGCCGGCGGCACAGGTGCATGGTGATTCTCCGAGCTGATCTTCTCTATCCGGACAGACGGCCATAATCATCCTTCTACGCTTATCGATCATTCTGACTATTTCTCTTTTAGTGCTTGGATTTTTACATTTAGAAGCAGGGAAGGTCAAAGGTCTGTCAGGATTGAAAAACATTTTCAGCCTTCATTTTTTTAATATCTTCAACAGGTTATTTCAATTCCAAAACTTTGTGAATATATAAACTTGACACAAGAATATATTTTAACGCTTACTGGCATACTGTCTAAAAGTACCTCTGAATCATTAAGTAATGTGCCCCCAGAGCTCCCGGAGTATGGCGTCCCCTGAACTTCCTCCACGCTGGGAAAATTACTTGGGAAGCCATACTTGCCAGGATGTAGCTTCGTTTGGAATTACAAAGGATACATAAGTTGTTTCTCCAGGAAGCATTTCTGTCTTACGTTTTTTAGATAACTCATCTATAAATAAGGCAACAGGTATTATCGAATAAGTTTCAATCTCATATCCACTTGAAGAAAAAAAGGTAGCAAATACTTTTGTTCTATAGTTACACCTAAAACGAGGATTTGTAATATCATTTACAAATTCAAACAGGTCTATCCCAAGATCATCAGCAGTTTTCTTGATCTCGTTATACATTTTTAATTCTTCTTCTTTTGTCTTAAAATAACCATCTTTTTGCGCTGTTAGAAAAAGAGCAAGCTGAAAAAAAATGTTTGATTCAGGTGACATTGGGCGCTTATCACTAATTGACAACGCAAATTCTTTATCATATTTTTTTTTAACGTCTGCATACGTCGTACTTGCGTTACATGGTTTTAAAAACTGTATTTTAACATGTAGTTTTTTATATATTTTTCCTTTATAATACTCAAGCATCGGGTCATCTTTCTCTCTATGCGAAAATTCCTCCTCGGTAAGCTCTTCGACAAATTGGTTTACTATTTTTATCCAACCGTTATCCTGAAGCTGTAC
>CAZTWZ010000130.1:0-2054 GCA_964617835.1 uncultured Candidatus Saccharibacteria bacterium
ACACCCAATGAAGCATTAAAAGAAAAAGTGCAAAATGTCCTTGCCTAGGACATTAAACCTCTTGGGTGACCATACGTCTGTAATGGTTCAATAGCTTTGCAACACTTTTACAGTAAAATTATGAGTATGTCATATACAAAAATAAAATGCCTATGTTAAGGCATTTTATCAACTACTTTCTTGGTGGACGTAAGTGGATGTTATTCGAACATCTCTGCCTTAAATAAGCTTGAAGAGGCAATCAAAACTCAATCCGCCTGATACAAATCGTGCTCGAAAAATCATGTTATTACAAAAATGTGCCGATCGGTACAAAAAAGTAGTAACTACTTACTTCTCCTCGATAGCTTCCAAAATACTTTTGAGGCTCTCTTCCATTTCCGCTTCGCCTAACTCTTCACTGTAATGCAAGCTCTCTGCCCCGGAACTCTTGGCTTCCTCGGCAATCTTAAGATTTTCATGGATAGAATCTTGGCTGAGAGGTTTTCTCAATTCTTTGTCTTTTAGAATCTTTATTATTCCTTTAGGATTAAGACCGTTTGTTTTCATTATCATTGCCAGATCATAAAAGTCACGGTATCTGGCTCGTTCGTTGATGGCTCTTACTTTCTCGGCGCAGATTTCCTTAAGTGACATTGCTAAAACAGTGACCGGTGCACCATATACATTTCCATATTCTGCTTTTTCAGCCGGCAGTATCAATTCCTGGGTAAGATCAACATCAAGCTTGATTGAATTAGCCTGCCTCAGAGGACCAGTAAATTTCAGCCTTTCGATCTTCAGGGTGTAATCTGACTGATGGCTTTTCTTGATTTCCAGAAAATCATATGGCTTAAAGACTTCTTTTACATCATCTTCATTAATCGTTCCGGTTGTCTGGAAGTCGAGATCTTCTGAAAACCGCAGCTGATTTAGGTAAAGATGATGGATGGCGGTTCCACCCTTGAAAACGAGGACCTTTTTCAGTTTTGAGTTATAGATAATCTGCAGAACAATGGCGAGGAAATAATCTTTCTCGGCAATTGCCAGTGGATATCGAAAGTTTTTTTTATTGATAAGGGAAAGCTGGGCTCTACTCAGCAAATCTATCTTCATAGTAGAGCCTCCATTTGGCATTAAATATATTTGATTTTTTAGTCAGCTTTGTGTAGCCAGGTGTTCCATTTAGCGCCATAGAGAGGCTCTCAGAATTTAATCCAGTAAGATCCAGCAAAAAACCTAAGCGTCTTCTAAGGGTAATGGGATACGTCATGGAAAGCTCAATCATCTTGCCAGTATCCAGTTCGGTCCTGACTTCATTTAGTTTTTCAACCAGGAGATCTATAGTGTATGTATTTTTCCGGTAGTGTAGGAAGTCCAATAAAGCTTTCTCCAAAACAGCGACTTTAGCGTTTTGGCCTTCAATAGATATCTCTTCAAAACCTTTGATCATCTCAGGCTTGGCTTTAACAAAGCTATAATCAATATTCTGAAATTTGAACTTCCGCGTGTTTGATGATGTTACTGAAGTGACTTTTGCGAGTAGCTGATTGAAATGTCCTCGATAGTTGAGTGCAAATTCAAAAGATACATATGAATCAGGAACCAGCACTTGAGATATGACCAAGGGCGATACATTGGAAAAATTATGCGATTCCAAATTTGCAACAGCGTAGTATCCCCTTTTGATCCTTACAAGCCATCCCCTCTCGGCTAATGAGCTAATCTGATGTTTCAAGACATCGTGCGATTTGCTTTCTATCAGCCTGGCAAGATCGTCAAAACTAACCACGTAACCGTGCTTGGCAATGACGTTTTCTAGGATATTTAACTCTTTTTTCGATAAAGCTGTCTTTTTCATAATAAGTTAGTGAATGTATTTGGACACTATCTAGAGACCATTAAGACAGATGGGCCTGATCTCTGCAAGGGTTTTTTCTGTGGAAAAGTGAAATGAACTTGAAAGGGCTGTAAATAGGCTTATTGCCTAAACTCATCGTCTAAAATCGGTCTACCCCCATTTTTCGGTCTAATGAACTTTTTTTGGTGGTTTTTTCTCCCTAAAAAGAAGATAG
>CAZTWZ010000131.1:0-2021 GCA_964617835.1 uncultured Candidatus Saccharibacteria bacterium
TAAAAGCGGAGGTGTTTTACAAACACCTTGGCAAGAAGGGCTAAACTTTAGGCATTTGGAAAATCTAGGATTTTTAAAGTTTGATATTTTGGGATTAGGTACGCTTAGAATTTTTGAAAATACTGTTAAGCGAATTCTTAAAAAAGAAGGGAACGCACATCCTACGTTTGAACAAGTAAGTGATTGGTTTTATAAAAACGTACATCCAGATAATAATACGATGGATGACCCAAGAGTATATGAAGAGGTATATGAAAAGGGAAAATGGGCCGGCGTATTCCAATTTGTACAAACACCAGTACAAAAATTTGTAATGAAGATGAAGCCTAAAAATATCATTGATCTTGCTACAGCAACGTCAATCTTTAGACCCGGTCCTTTGGCCATTGGAGCTGATAAACTTTATCTTAAAAATCGGGCAAACCCAGAAGAAATAGTTTATAAACACCCAATGTTAAAGGAAGTATTAGGTGACACCTATGGGCTAATTATTTTTCAAGAGCAGCTACAGCTTATTTATAATAAATTGGCAGGTGTACCACTAGAGGAGACAGACGGTGTACGAAAAGCTTTCATGAAGAAAGATATGTCCAACAAGGCAGCAGCCGCAAAAGAACGACTTCGTTTACGAGAAGATTTTGCTGACAGGTGTTTGGAAGTTAATAATATTCCAAAAAGTATAAGTTATGCAATATTCGGGGACATTGAGAAATTTGTTGCATACAGCTTCAACAAAAGCCATGCTGTATCATATACAATTACTTCATACCAATGTGCATGGCTATTAACATATTACCCAGATGAGTGGATGGCAAGTTATATTGACTATTGTGCGAATGAAAAAGGCCAAGTTTCAGGCAGGGAAAGCCCTGTATCTATTGCTCTTGGCGACGCCAAGGGTATCGGGTATAAAGTAGGTAAGCCAGATATTAACTCGTCAGATGTAGACTATGAAGTAAAAGACAAGGTACTAATCCCTAGTTTCCGGGCACTGAAGCACGTTGGAATGCCGGCAATAGAGGAAATCCGTGAGTTTAGGCCATATAGGAAAATCGAAGATTTGTTATGGAACCCAGACGAAACTTGGAGGCATAGAAAGTTTAGCAAGAAGGCATTATCAACTCTAATAAAACTTGAAGCATTTGCCAGCATGGGTTTAGTTGGAGAAGACAAAATGTTCAAAAATTACAGACAAATGTATTATGTTATAGTCGACAACGGGGATAAAATTAAACGTGCCTGCTCCCGAAAGAAAGAACCAAGACCGCCAGAGGTATTGCAAGACCTAATAAAGGAGGCACAAGAATTAGAAGATTGGTCTCTAGAAGAAAAAATAGAAAGTAGCCAATCTTTAGCTGGGTCCGTTGATATAAATCTTGTTATTCCTAAAGATGTGCGAGATTACTTAGAAACTAGTGGTCTAGGATCAGTTGACGAGTGGAGAAGTGAACATGAGTGGTATTGGTGCGTTGTAAAACGAAGTGCGGAATACACTACAAGAAACGGGAAACCATATCTTAGAATGAAAATATACGGAGAAAGTGGAAGAGAACGTGCATGTTTTATTTGGGGATATAACCCATTGAGAGATAGCCCAATAGCGAGCAACACACTAGTATTGGCCAAATTCAAAAAATCAGACTTTGGATTATCATCATTCTTCAGCAAAATAGAAGTTATTGACAGAGGATAAATCAATTTTATATTATAAACTATCTATGTTAGAAATATAAAAGAGGAAAAAATGAAATTTACCGCAAGAATACCAAAAAAAGTTCTTTTTACACATCAAAAAAAAATAGATAAAAAAACGATAAAATCTGCTAGAAATAACTTATCATTTATTACTAACATAAAAAATAATAAAATACCAAAACTTTCTGATTTTTACTATAGCGGGCCTTATTGGTCTACTGATAGCAAAAATGAAGAACAAGATTTTCTAGAAAGTTTACTTTCTGGCAACGACCCTAATGGATATATTCACGAAAATTCTCCATGTGAATTGGAACTAATTGGCG
>CAZTWZ010000132.1:0-2019 GCA_964617835.1 uncultured Candidatus Saccharibacteria bacterium
TAGAAACTTACAAAGTATTTAACACCCTAACCCCAGGCTAGGGTGTTAAATATTTCAGATTTTTTTCTGAGTTTTTCTCAAAACTGTTCCAGATTTTTCAACAAAAATGAAAGACTGTAATGTTGATAATCGCTGACCAAACCTCAGTAAATTATTGAGTATATTTAGGAAATCCTTTAAAAGTGTTCACTTAGCTGAAATTTTACTTTTGAACAGAACAAGGAACACAACTCTATGAATAAAGACTCTGAAGATAATAATTCTCATTCCGGACTCAACGGCTTCAAATCCCCGATTAAAAAGTTAGCGGAATCGTTTAAGCGGTCAAGAGATAAGCTACGTAAAAAATATAGTGAACTTAAAAGGGCTACCGTTGATTATAAAATAAAAATTCGAGACCTTTCAGCTAGCAGAGATAAATGGAAGGCTGTAGCAAAGCAACTTGAAAAAGATCTAAAGACACTAAGAGAAGAAAAAAAAAGACAAGACTAAGTGAGGGGAAGAATTGCTCCACCCAGTTAGTCCCAAAGGGACATTCATACCCGACCAGAACCATCTTTATGGGGATTGCTAGTGTTATGAAAACATCTGTGGGTTTCCGTGCTCTTGAAAATGTTTTGAAAATCCAAAATGCAATTTTCCCAGAGCAGTCCTCTTCCATCCCTACATATGGAACCTTTAGATCTTGGCTTCTGCGCTATGGATACTATAAGCTCAATAGACCCATGGAAAAGGCTGATGATTGGATACTGATTCAAGATCATAGCGTTCAAGTAGGGGATGATAAAGTCCATGTTATACTCGGTATTCGTGCTGAAAAATTAAAGAAAATCGGCTTTCAGCCGACATTGGACGATGTCGAACCTCTTGTTGTTAGACCTGTAAAAAGTTCGAAAGGTACGAAGGTTAAAGAGGCCCTAAAAGAAGCCAGTGAAAAAATTGGGGGAAATCCTATTCAGATTTTAGCTGATGGGGGATCAGATGGGCGTTGCGGAGCAAGGTTATTTATAGAGGAAAATCCTGGGTGTATACTTTCTTATGATATTGCGCATAAACTTGATATATTTCTGAAACAGGAGCTTAAAGACGATGAAACCTGGGCTTCTTTTAAACAAAATGCGACCGATACAATGCAAAAATTAAAGCAAAGCAAGTTATCTCATGTCGTCCCCCCTCCACAGCGTCAAAAAAGCCGCCTTTTTAGTGAGTTTAAAATACTTAAGTGGGGGTGTGAGCTTCATGATTACTACAATCGCAGAGAGTACGGTGAAGTGGAACCGTCTTATGTAGAAGAAAAGATTGGATGGATTAAAAATTACAAGGGACACTTATCTTTATACCATAATCTCACTCGCATATCTATTGAAGCCAAGGAACAAATCGGAAAACATGGTTATCAGCAAAATTCTAGTAAAGTTTTTACCGAGCGTCTGCTTACTCTGAAGTTATCCAAGCGAGCTATAGCCTTTGGAAAAAAGGTGGCTAATTTTTTAGAGGAAGAGGGCACTAAAGTTCCCATAGGACTAGCGTACTTGGGTACCACGGAAGTGCTCGAATCGTTATTTGGTAAGTTTAAATCCCTAGAGGACAATCATGCAAAACGAGGATTCGGTTCATTGGTATTGGCAATCCCAGCCTTGGTAGGTGAACTAACTGAAGAAAATGTCCATGTAGCTATGGAGGAAGTTAAGGCATCGAGGATACCAGAATGGGTAGAAAATTTTTTTGGAAAAACGTTTTTAAGCCGAAGACGAGAATCTTTTCAGCAGGGGATGAATTCAGAACAAAACCTAGATGAAAAACAATCATTTAATACTGTGAGAAAAACCAAAAAAACGCTTCTAAATGCTTGTGACAGATTTATAGCAAAAATCACAAGTCCGTTCAAAAGTGCTTGTGGGGTATGATGTCGAAATGTATATTTAGGGAATTCCATTTTTGAATTTTCTCTTATGTATGGGGATTAGAAACTTACAAAGTATTTAACACCCTAACCCCAGGCTAGGGTGTTAAATATTT
>CAZTWZ010000133.1:0-2012 GCA_964617835.1 uncultured Candidatus Saccharibacteria bacterium
ATATTTCCCAATATTCTTGCGGTTTAAAAGCTTCTATCTCTCTTTCGCGATCCACAATAATCTTAACTGCGACAGACTGGACCCTTCCTGCAGATAGCCCTCTTCTCACTTTTTTCCAAAGCAAAGGGCTCAGGGAATAGCCGACAAGCCTATCAAATACTCTTCTTGCCTGCTGGGCATTAAAAAGATTTTCGTTTAGACTGCCTGGATTTTTTACAGCTTCAAGGATGGCATCCTTTGTAATTTCCGAAAAAGTAATCCTTTTAACATTTCCATTATCTATTTCATGAGCTATATGCCAGGCGATAGCCTCTCCTTCGCGGTCCAGGTCGGTAGCAAGAAGTACTAGTTCAGCATCTTTGGCGGCTTTTTTTATAGTGTTTAGGTTTTTCTTTGATTTTGTGGGAATGATATATTCTGGCTCAAAGTCGTGCTCTGTATCTATTCCCATACGGCTTTTGGGGAGATCGCGCACATGACCATAGGAAGCCATGACCTTGTAATCTTTCCCAAGGTATTTTTCAATGGTGCTTGATTTTGCCGGTGATTCTACTATTACTAAGTTTTTCATCCGTCGCTTTCGCTCCTCTCCTACCAATTACTAATGATACTAATCTACGAATTCTAATTTGTTGTTTGTTTAGAAATTGGTATTTAAAATTTGATTGAAAATTAGGAATTATTAATTTGGCATTAAGCTGAACTTAGTTCAGTGTATAAACCATGCCTCCTAAGTTTTTTACTTTACCTTTTATTTCCATGAGCGTCAAGGTGGAAATAATCAGCTGAGCTTCAAGCCCGCTTTTCTTTATAAGTTCATCTATATGGCTTTCTCCTTCTTCTAAGATACTAAATATTGTTTTTTCCTTGTCATTTGAGGGTTTTGCCTTGCTTTTCTTTGGCTTTGTCTCCAGTCCGTAATATTCCAATATATCTTCTGCACTTGTGATGAGGTTTGCACCCATCTTTAAGAGTTTATTTGTTCCACCTGAAGACTCTCCGAAGATTGATCCGGGAACAGCAAAAACATCTCTGTTTTGCTCCAGTGCATCCCGCGCTGTTATGAGTGCGCCTGACTTGATATTTGCTTCTGCTATTAAGATACCGCGGGAAACCCCTGAGATAATCCGGTTTCGTGCAGGGAAATGTTGCCTGAGGGGCGGTTTCCCGGGCATATATTCACTTATTGCCAGTCCGTCTGATTCTATAATCTTTTTAAATAAACCGGCATTGCTTGCCGGATATGGATTATCTAGTCCGCATCCAAGGATAGCAACGGTTTTTCCGTCAGCTCTTAATGTTGTTTCATGTGCAAAAGTATCTATACCGAGTGCCATACCGCTGACAATCGTATATCCCGCTTCTGCCAGGCCTGAAACGATTTTTTCTGTAGCATTCTTGCCGTAGGTTGTAAACTTTCTAGAGCCCACTGCGGCCAATGTCGGTTTTTCTAATAGTTCTAAATTCCCCTTGTAATAAAGCACAGCAGGAGGTGAAAATGTCTCCTTGAGTAGCTTAGGGTATTCATCGTCAAAGATAGTTATGAAGTTTATGTCTAGATTCTTTAATTTCTCAAGCTTGGCATCAGGATTTATAGCTTCCCTGTTCTTTAAAAATGAATCTACAAACTTCTCTCTGCCTAGCTTCCCTCGAACCTTGCCAGCTGGAAGGGTCCATAAATCCTCGAAGCTCAGACCACTTTTTTGTATCTTTTCAAACCTTTTACTGCCAAGAGTATTTAGGGCAATATCGGTAGCAAAAAGGAACTTATTTTCGTTGTTTTTTTGAATGTTTTTAGTCATTTAGTTTCCTTGTCATCCTGAACTTGATTCAGGATCTAGTTACTTATGAATATAGATTCAGGATCGGGTCCGGAATAACAGAAAAAGAGATGGTTTTTTATGTGTACTTTGGGTCATTTTAAGCACGGACTTTGACTTTTTTGCACTTTTATTACAAAAGAGTAATGTCAACTTTTTGGAACAGGGTTAGTTAATATTTTGGCTATGTAC
>CAZTWZ010000134.1:0-1963 GCA_964617835.1 uncultured Candidatus Saccharibacteria bacterium
CTGAAACAGTCCATGGTCATCAGTGGCAGAAATTGCTCTAGGGTTACCGCCAGACTCACGTGACATAGTCAGCATAGCCTCGTTAACCGGCCAGGGATATTTGGCTATGATTGATCTCCACTGTTCAGTGTTGTAGGAAGTTTTGGTGGCAGACTTTACTGTAGCTGCCTTGGCTGCTCTTACAGCTTCAGCTGCCTTCTGCGCTTCCTGTTTCTTTCTCTCTTCCTCTTGCTGTCTCTGAACGGCAATCTCTCTGAGTCTTTGCTCTATCTGAGCTTTGGCAATATCATCTTTAGTTGGTTTAGTTGCGGGCGGTTCTATGACCGCATGAATTTGTTCTACTATCTCTTTTTCGTTTGTTTCTATTTTGGGAGCATCTACAGGTTGAGCTATAACCTGTGTGGTTGATGCTACTATCGACACTCCTGCGATAGCGGCACTTAGTCTGTTAAGCATTAGGTATTTCTACCTGCCTTTCCACCCTCACTCCGTTATTTCTTACTTTAATAAAGATCCCTGATTTCTCAAGGATCGCGAAAGATTATATCACAAGGAACGATACTTGTCAATACTTTTTTCAAGGAAAATGATATTTTGTCAAGATTTTAAGCACGAATTAAGGCATTTTAAGTATAAAATACTCCTTATTGTCATTCCGGACTTCCTGCCCGAATTTAGGCGGGGATCCGGAATCTATATAATTAATTTCTGCTTTGCAATTATTTCACTTACTTACTTTTTGATAGCAGAAAGTAAAATAAAAACTACTAGCCACAGGTTTTTTAAAAGTGTCGAATTGTAGCTCATTCAGGTATAAAAAAATTAACTCGCTTTGCTCAAACAAAATTCTTTTTATAGTATGCACTCGCCTTATTCTCGCTTTCAAAAAAACCACGCTAGAAACTTCGTAAAGGGATTTTAGGAAAAGAAAATATGTGATATAAAAGAAATATGGAGAAAATAAGAAAAGATGGCTGTATTTTTTGCCAGATTGCAGATGGCAAAATACCTGCGACCTATCTATATCAAGATGATGAAATTATGATTATTGAGAATATTAATCCTGTGGCGAAAGTACATGTTCTTGTGATTCCCAAAAATCATATGGCTTTAAATGAAATCAAAGATTCTGAGGAGTTTCTTGGCAAACTTGTGATTATGGCAAGAAAGGCAGCAGAGAAGAAAGGGATTAAAGAGAGTGGCTATCGAACTATTATAAATACGGGTAAGGATGCTCAGGCCGACTTTGAGCACCTGCACCTGCATGTTATAGGCGGGGAGAAACTTGGAGATCATATATAACATCATGAATGATAAAAAATATTGGGAAGATACTTGGAATAATGATAAAAGGTGGCCAACAAGCAAGTTTGCTCAAAAGGCTTACCCTATTATTAAGCAAAATAATCTAAATAAGATGCTGGACCTAGGTTGTGGTAGCGGTAGGGATTCTTTGTATTTTGCTGATAGGAATTTAGATGTTACTGCCTTAGACTTTTCTGATAGCGGAATTAAAAAGCTAAAAACAAACAATACAAAACAAGATATTGAATGTATCAATCAAGACATAAGAGATGTCAATTTTCCGGAAAGTACATTTGATGTTGTTTATGCGCATCTTAGTCTTCATTATTTCACTGATTCAGAATTAGAAAAAATAATAAAAAAACTTTATAAGAGTCTTCAAAAGGGAGGATATATTTTTATAAAATGTAAATCAACTAAGGATTATTTATATGGAAAAGGAAAGAAAAAAGAGGAAGATATGTTTTTCTACAAACATTGGAGACATTTCTTCAGTAAAGAATATATGAAAAAAAAATTGAGCAGCTTTAATGTTGTGAAAATTAGTGAGAGCGAAGCAACAGAATATGGGTTTAAATCGTCATTCGTAGAAGCAATTGTGCGGAAAGAGTAATGTCAACTTTTTGGAACAGGGTTAGTTAATATTTTGGCTATGTAC
>CAZTWZ010000135.1:0-1941 GCA_964617835.1 uncultured Candidatus Saccharibacteria bacterium
ATATTCTATCTTCTTTTTAGGGAGAAAAAACCACCAAAAAAAGTTCATTAGACCGTTATATCTATGAAAAATGTCCAAAAAAATGCTTGGATATTTTTTGTTTTGACCAATGCTTTTATGCCTCATTACATTTATATTTAAGTCAAGCAGAACGAGAAGCAGGATTAATATATTAAATTAATATTGACCCAACAAACTTTCTAAGAAAGTTAGACGGGTAAAGGAGGTGGGAAATGGCTGGAACAAAAAGGGGCGGAATGCAGGCTGCCAAGACCAACAAGGAGAGATATGGCACTGATTTTTATGAGAGAATCGGTCGTATTGGAGGTACGCGTAGCACGACTGGCGGTTTTGCCGCAAATCCTGAACTAGCAAAAGAAGCTGGCAGAAAAGGCGGTAAGATTAGCGCTCAAAAAAGAAAGAAAAAATAAAAAATACCAATTACTAATAATACTAATATACATACCTTGAATGCGGTTAACATAAATGAAGAAAGCTGTTTAAGAAAAGGATTAGTAAATAAGTATGATACGTAATTGGTAGGAGGTAATTAGCAAATGGGTAAAACTTTTCGTTATGGAGAGGTGAGTGTAAGGAGGTTTCGAAAAAACTCCAAAAATTATTCGGAGCTTATATCTCCCAGGGTTTTTTATAATAAGATAGGTTCAAGGAAACTGCGCGACAGACAGCTAGCCAAGAAAAGGCGAACCACACACAAATAGCTAAAAGCTATTTGTCAATTTCTAAATCCGAATTTCTAATTTCTAAATAAATTCAAATGTTTTAAAAATTATAATTTAGACATTGTTCAGGATCTAATGTTTAGGACTTTGAATTTAAAATGTGTTTTCTGACTTCTTTATCTTTTCTTTCGTTTACTTGCCAGTAACAGTCGCATACGAAGCAGCCAAAGGTGCTTTTATTTTTTTGTAAAGAGTACTCACCACACTTGGGACAAGCAGCCCTCTTTTCTAGCCATTCATCATAACTTTTAAGGCATTCTCTGATGTGTTCTTCATCTATATCTATACTGTATTTTTTGGCTAACTTTCGTGTTTCCTCCCACGCCTCATGTTCCAGCTCCAAAAGCTCCACATCATAGTTATAAGAAAAATGCCCTAGATTCATATGGGCTATTTCATGTAAAAGCGCCAGAGAACCATCTTCGTTTTCCAGTTCCTCGGGAATATAGGTTATAGTTTTGGAACTTGAATTAAAAGAAAAAACATCACCTGGGAGACATTTGTTTTCTTTGATTATGTTTTGAATAATGGCATTCATTGTGTTAATTCTATTCCCAAAGTTATCCCCATGTAAAGCATAAGAAATAAAGAAAATATGGTATTATATATAATAGATATGAATTTAGTTTTACTTATTTTAATAATTATTATCTTTTTGTGGATTTGTTGGTTTATAAGGGTGCGACCATGCACGGTTGTGATGTCTGTTGTTGCGCTTTGGTTATTAGTTTGGATTTTAATCCTTCTTTTTACCAACATGGATTCTTTACATGTTTTATGGATTATACCTGTCGGGGTATTTGTAGTCCCACGTTTGTACGGTATTATTATTAAAATTCCTATTCTAGGACTCATTAGTTTGAGTGTGGCCACATTATTCAGAAATATGATATGGATTGGAATAGACAAAGATAAGCGTATGGATGAAATAAGGGAATATCTTCATAAGATAGGAGAAGAAGCATCTAAGGATTTTTTTACAAAAACAAAAAAATAAAATTTATTATTTAAAGTAAAAAGACTTTTAATATGACTCTTTTTGGGATATAATGGCTTCTCAAATTAATTAAATGGATCAGCACTCTGGTCGACGAACTTTCATTAGCAAGCCGACCAGCTTGCTAGTTTAGACAAAAAAGAAAGATGATTTATGTCTTGGGAGAGTATAAAGGATAAACTGTCCTTTACGGGAGTGGAA
>CAZTWZ010000136.1:0-1868 GCA_964617835.1 uncultured Candidatus Saccharibacteria bacterium
AGAACCTCCCATCTGTGTGCTCGATGACCTGAAATAGATAGGTAGATTTACCGCTGCGACGCACGCCGATACATACAGTGGCCTTATGAGGGATCGACTCGATATTCATGTGCCGTGGTACACCGGTCTCAAGTTCTACTTCTTGAAAATCGAGGATTATTGACTTTAAAATATCTATCATATACGCACCCATCTGGCGTTGAATATTTCCGCTATATATGCCAACTGGGAATAATTATTTCCAGTATTCCCGCGACTGTCAAGCGCTTTGGTCAGTGATTGCGAGCTACTAACCCACATCAAGAGAAGGGTCACCTGACTTCTTCGCCCTTACGAATAATCTTATATGACTGCTAAAACCAGATAGAGCTGATGTGACCTCTGAGTAATTAAGTATGGCGTCCCCAGAACTCCAGAACTCTTCGAACCCGTCCTACAGAGCCACCAACTGTTGATTTGTAAAAGTTATTTTTTTTAACAATAGGCGCTGGGGACAGTCTGGGGATACAAAACCGGATTACCGAGCTAATTAAATATGGAAGTGTTTTTTTACTATGTGCCAGGTTTGCGGATACTATGGTGGGATTCCAGCACATCAACATCTTGCGGCAGAATGGGCCATGCTAATAAATTTGTATTTGTAACTATTGGCGATTTTGTTTCTGAGTAAAGGCCCCCTATATCTTTGCTTACCAGTCCATATTGGCAGCCTGATCAAACTGCAAGCTTAGATACTCAACAAATTCTTCCATACTTTCTGCTGATTCCATTGCATCTTGATAAGTACCGTCCTTTGCCGCTGTCAAGATCAAGGGGAGACCGCTTTCTATATAAATTCTTGCAGGCTCCCTCTCTCCAGACCACAGGTAGGCAATAAACTTTTCTATAACATCAATCGCTTTTTTTTCATCATAAACAGGGTCGCTGTAGAATGAAAATCGACTACTACCCTTTTGGTGTGGCAATAAGAGCGGAACAGCTCCAGTATGAGAGTGGAATTCAAAAGCTTCACCTCTCTTACCAAATGCCCCATGTGCCATATAGTTCCTGATTTGTCTTCTTATTATCATTAATTTGTCATAAAAACGTTTAGTTCCTTCGCTTTCAATGCCAATGGAGAATTTAAATTTTTCTGACCATCGCTTATTTGCGAGATCAGCTACTGCCTCACCGGTATAGACCTTTCCATTTAGAATAGCTATATGAATAAACACATGCTCGGTCCAACTGAAAAAGGAGTCAATTGCAGAAAGAGCTAACCACTCAGCGTTACGTCTAAGCTCGTATGAGGGATGAGATATTGAAAGACCACCTCCTCTATGCTCAGTGACAACTTTTTCTCCAGACCTTTGTTCTGCCTCTCCAATTTTTTCTTTATATTGATCTAAAAAATATTTGAATTTGTCAAATAAGCGTTCATGGTAATTGAGAAGATTCAAGGCTGATTGCCTGGCAGCTTCCTGAGCTGTCCACTCAAAAAACGGCTTAGCCATCTCTACAGCCTTAATAATTTTTTTTACAATAACTTTTGCATCTTCTTCCTGAACTTCTGCATTTTGTGCAAACAGACCCAATCCCAACTTTCTATACTCAATCAGGTATGCTAGCCCTTTATAGTCAACAGGAACCGACCACGATACTTTTTCAAATTTCCCGAGGTTCTTAAAACCAAGCAAGTCTACTAATAGGAAGTAACATAAAAAATACTCGGGCAGAGATCGCCCAGCTTCAGTTCTTTGTGCTTTAAAAAGGAAATTTTCTTCCGCGATCGTTCTTTCATTAATAGGTGATATAGGGGCAATAGCGCTCAAGATTCTAGATCGAAGCATGCTTAAGTCATCTGGAAATTTTAATTTTTTTGGCATAAA
>CAZTWZ010000137.1:0-1798 GCA_964617835.1 uncultured Candidatus Saccharibacteria bacterium
GTATCTAAGTTTTGGGCGTCTATCTGGCAGATCAGCTCTCTACATCTGCCACAAGGAGGTAAAACTTCACCATTTTCATCAACGGCAACAATCATTTTGATTTCTGATTCACCGGACGTCAACATTGCGGCGATGGCACTGTGCTCCGCACAAAAACCAATACCACATGAACAGTCAATGCAAATTCCTTTATACACATTGCCCTTCTTGGTAATGAGAGCACTACCAACTCCTCCGACCGTAGCTGCCTCAGTAAGCTTTTTCCCCTTTGAAACAGATTGCGCAATTTTTACAAGCTCCTCATTTGTCATAGAATGATCTTCCTGTTTAATTTTAGTTTCATAAAAGATTATAGCACAAAAAATTCAAATCACCTGCCCAAATATAGAACCCCGCCGGGTAGATTCCCGCCTCCGCTCTTCGAGTCTGCCTTCGATTATCACTCAGGCCCTGAGCTTGTCGAACGGGAGCGATGAGCTCACCTCAGAGTCGAATGACGGGAATGACACACGCACTATTCCAAAGTGCGGGGCAGGCAAAGGAGGGTGGGAACGACAGAGGTGGTCGTGGATGACACGAGTAAGAGCTATTTCGGTATACCCTTATATATATGTTAGAATGTTCTTATGCAAGTAAAGCCTGTGAAAATTAAAGACGAGAAATATCATGGACTCAGTGAGGACGAGCTAAGAATAAGATTTAAGGAGTTCGGCCCGAATGAGATTGAAGAGAAAGGTTCGGGACTCTTTAAGAAATTTGTCAAATGGACTATCTCTCCCATCTCCCTCATGCTTTTTGCCGCCGCAACATTATCCCTCATTCTAGGCAAACAGTTTGACTTCTACTTTATAATATTTCTGGCATTTCTAAACATCATTATCGGATTTCTGCATGAAAAAAAAGCGGATAATGCCATTAAAAAACTTAAAGAGTGTCTAGCTGTCAGCGTGAACGTAGAGAGGAACGGGAAATGGCAAGAGGTAAACTCACGAGAGATTGTACCGGATGATATTGTAAAGCTCGGTATAGGCGATATTGTACCTGCCGATGCCAAAGTGTTACAAGCAAAAAACCTAAGTATCAATGAATCGGTTCTGACCGGCGAATCACTGCCAAAAGAGAAGAAAAGAGGCGATAAGTGCTTTGCGGGATCATTTGTGTCCACCGGCTTTGCCATTGTGAAAGTTACGGCGACAGGCGAACATACCTACTTTGGCAAAACTCTAATCACGGTGGAAAAGGCATCCAAAAGAAGCCTGCTCGAAAAAGATATCTTAAGCATCACCAAATACCTGGCGATTTTAAGTATCAGCGCTGTCATTATTTTAAGCATCGTATTTATTTTGGAGCACAAGCCGATTATGGAACTTTTGGAGCTTGATCTGAGTTTGATAATTGCCGGCATTCCCATCAGCTTGCCTACTGTTATGACACTCATTATTTCAATCGGTGTTATTTATCTAACCAAAAAAAATGCTATTACAAGAAAAGTGGCAAGTCTTGAAAATCTTGCTAATGTTAACTTGCTTTTAACAGATAAAACAGGAACACTGACTCGTAACGAAATTAATCTGATAAATATCATCCCAAAAGGCAAATTTAAAGAAAAAGATGTGTTAGAGTTCGCCTACATCGCCAACTACAATGCAGAAGGACCTATAAAAGAAGCTATTTCAAAAGAGGTCAAGGAGACCGGCGCCAACATTACAAACTATAAAATTACTGACTTTACGCCGTATGACTCCGATAGGAAGAGGAGCACTGCCAAAGCAGAGTTTCTGGGCGGTGTCAAAACTAT
>CAZTWZ010000138.1:0-1789 GCA_964617835.1 uncultured Candidatus Saccharibacteria bacterium
TTTAGAAATAATACAGGAAAATCAGCATATTTTAGATCAAGTTTCCAAAACAGACAAGAAAGAGGTAAGGCAAAAGATATTTGAAGAAACAGTGAGCGGAGAAAAGGGTGTCCAGAAGATTACCGCAAAAGTATCCCTGCCGCTTTTTAAGGCGGCGGGTTGCAGCAAATGCGAGCAAACTGGATACAAAGGAAGGATGGGTATTTATGAGGTGATGGGCGTTACTGATAATATAGGTAGTATGATTATTAAAAAAGCATCTGAAGAGGAGCTTGTAAACGAAGCCAGAAAAGACGGCACTATACTTATGCAGCACGATGGCTTTATAAAAGCACTGGAAGGAACAACTACAATAGAGGAGATAATGAGAGTAACGCAAGAGTAAAATTCTTTAATTTCTAAATCCGAATTTCTAATTTCTAAACAAATTCAAATGTACAAAATCCAAAATATTAAAACTGATTTTTGCTTAAACATTTTACATTTTACTTTTAGCATTTAATATTAAAATATGAAAAAGTTTAATTATTCAGCAAAAGACAAGGATGGGAAATTTGTAAAAGGTGTAATAGAGGCCGAAGACAAGCAGGCCGTTGCTTCTTTGATTATAAAAGACGGTAATACACCTCTTGTAGTAGCGGAGGATAAGGATGTAAGGATAAAGATTCAAAAAATCATTGCGGTCATTTCTGCTCACCTCTCCCTAAAAGATAAGATGATGTTTTGTGAAGAGCTGGCAACTCTAATCAATGCAGGCGTCCCTCTTGATCAATCTATAGAAATTATTGAGAACCAGTCAAAAGGCACACTCAAGAAAATATCGGAGTCTCTGCTAAAAGAGCTAGAGGGAGGACAGTCTCTGGCGGGAGCGCTTGAAAAGAAGAGCAAGTATTTTTCGCCGGTATTTATTAATATGATAAGGGCCGGTGAAGCAAGCGGAACATTGGACAAGACTTTAATAGAGCTTGCCACCCAGGTGCAAAAAGACTATGAACTGGTATCAAAAATAAAGGGCGCAATGACATATCCGATAGTTATTATAGCCGCTATGATTGGCGCGGTCATATTTATGATGGTGAAGGTAATCCCATCTCTTACGGGGTTTTTTGATGAAATGGGGGCGGAACTTCCTCTTCCGACAAAAATATTAATAGGTACCAGCGATGTAATGGTAAATTATGGTATATGGATTGTCTTGTCTGGCATTGCGGCAATAGCCGGTATACACTTCCTGTTTAAAAAAGTGGAATTTCTAAAAAGAGGGCTTCATAAGACAATTCTCAGGGCACCCATTATCGGCGGTATTTCCAGAAAGTTTAATGTCGCAAGAATAACGAGGACCCTGGGATCTCTTCTCGGTAGCGGGGTTAGTGTTTTGGAATCTCTGGAGATTGTCTCCCTTTCTACAAAGAATGTGATTTTTAATGAGGAAGTAAAGGTAATAGCCAATAAGGTCAAAAACGGCGCCTCCCTTACAGATGCTATCAAACAAAGCAAATCTTTTCCCATAATGGTTCCCCAGATGGTTGGGGTAGGCGAGGAAACTGGTAATCTTGACAAAATGCTCATAAAAATTGCCGAAAATTATGAACGTAAGATAGATGGCGTTACAAAAAATATATCAAGCATTATTGAGCCGATAATAATGCTCATTGTAGGGGCAGGCATAGGATTTGTCATAATATCAATTATTATGCCGATATACAAGATGACAGAAACGATGGGCTCCTAAAATAATGTCCTAGGCAAGGACATTTTGCACTTTTTCTTTTAATGCTTCATTGGGTGT
>CAZTWZ010000139.1:0-1787 GCA_964617835.1 uncultured Candidatus Saccharibacteria bacterium
AAAATTCAACCGACATTTGACACTTCCGATAAAAATATTTTTTCGTTTTACGGTGTGCCGATGTTCGAATTCATTGGACAGAGTGAAGTTGAAAGTTTTGCAACAAATACTAAAGTTTTTACAGATGCAATCTATGAAAGAGCAAATATCATTTGTGACGGTTTGCTTGAAAAAGACGAGATAAAACTTTCTGTTCTCCTAAAGAAGATCGACTCCTTTCAGTCGTTGGTAGAAACTCTTGATGACCTAGTTGATGAGCAAGCTTCTAAAGAAGCAGATAAGAAGATTTTGGAACAAGGCATCAAAATAACCAAAAGTCAAGAATACTTCGGAATTGTTGACCAGATTACAAAAAAGAGTAATCAGAAACAGCAGCTAGAAAGATGGAGAACTACCATTGGTGAATTGAGAGATTCGATTGATAGTCTTCAAAAGCAACATTTTGCTTCTGACTCCGAAGATATTGAAGAAGTTGGTACCAATGCGGAAAATCAACAAGAAGATGCAGCACTGCAGTATCAAGAGGCGTATGAGAAAGCCAAGGCAAATATAGAATTAGCAGCAGAGATTTTGAATGAAAATAAATTCAAAAATTTGGTCGAAAAAGAGAGACAACTTTCTCAAGAAATCGAGAAACACGAAAGGGGACTTTCCAAACTACTTAAAAACGCTGGTTTATCAGATGAAAATATCTTGCAAGTTAAGAGCGCTCCTCAAAAGCTCGTGAGGATAGAAGGCGAGCTATCAATAATTAAGAAGAAGGTGGCAGATAAGAAAAAAGAATTAAGAGAGTATGAAGGCATCCTGAAAAAAGTCGAGAAAGTTAAAGTGGAATACGAAAGGGTAATCGAGGATTCAATCAAGCCATTAGTAACTACGCTCAAGGCGCAGGCACAAAAAAATGACAAACAAGATATTAAAAATATCGATTTAAGTTATTTTTTTGATGAACAACAAGCATGGAAAGAAATTGCTGATGATTTGTATAGATATTTTTCTAAATATCACGGAAGCGGTGACAGACCAAGATTTTTACAAAGCTACATTGTAGAAAATAGAGAGGTCTTCTCCGGAGAGCAGACCAATATAAACGAATTTTTATCGAAGGAAGAAAAAAAGATCGGATATATAAAGTTTTTGAAAGACGTTTTGAGCAGTAACTCAAATTATCAGATATTCAGAACTATCAGGGACAAACACCGTAACGATGTAGCGAGGCACAAAAGGATTCAGGTTTTATATGACGATAAGGATATTGAACAAGCGTCTTTTGGGCAAAAATGTACGGCGGTTATGGTTATCTTGCTCCTTTTCGGCAACTATCCTCTTATCATTGACGAGCCCGAAGCTCATTTAGATAGCTCACTTATTGCCAACTATCTCGTTCCCTTAATTAAGCAAAAGAAGAATAATCGACAAATAATCTTTGCGACTCATAATGCAAACTTTGTCGTTAACGGGGACTCCGAAAAGATTTTCATCCTTAAGAATGAGACAGGCATAACAGAAGTAATAGAAACGACGATAGAAAATTTGGAAAATAGGAATGAATTGCTGAAATTAGAAGGTGGCAGAGAAGCTTTCAGAAAACGCGGCGAAAAGTTGCATATTTAAACCTCCAGCGAGTTTCAATCTTAGTCACTTGAAATAATTATGTGTATTCGGCAAATTATAGAGCTGTGGGGAAACTCGACCAAACTCTATGGCCTGCCCGAAGAAGAGAATACGGATTGTGGAAGGGCATGCATGACATACAATCCCGATATGCATCACCGCCGGTCCATCCG
>CAZTWZ010000140.1:0-1751 GCA_964617835.1 uncultured Candidatus Saccharibacteria bacterium
CAGTAACTCTGTCATTTCCGCACCCGACTAGGAATCTCTTTCTGGTCAATATGGATCCCTGGTCGAGCCAGGGATGACAGGGGAAGGTGCAATGACAGTAAATGTACAGGATAACAAGGAAAAGATTCCCTTGTCATTCCGTGCCCCTCTTTTCTTGTCATTCCGTGCCCCGACACGGAATCTATACAAAAACCTGGATTCCAAATCAAGTTTGGAATGACAAGGGAAGAGATGGACTCCAAGTCAAGTTTGGAATGACAAACAGAATAGATAGATTCTGAATCAAGTTCAGAATGACAGGGGGAAGACGCCATTCTTACATTCTTTTTGTCATTTCTGCAAAAGCAGAGATCTTTGTCTAGACTCCGCATCAAGTATGGAATAACAATAATAGGTCAAATATATTATCGTAAAAAATACTCTTGCAAACGTTTGTACTTTGTCCGATAATGAGAGTGTAAAAACAATCGAATTTAAGGAAGGGAGGTGAAAAAATGGCAGAAGAAGTAAAAAAAGGAAGCGGTCTTGAACCAAACGTAGCAGCATTACTTGCATATCTTTTGGGTCTTATCGGGGGTATTGTCTTCATTCTTATTGAAAAAGATAATAAATTTGTACGTTTTGCGGCTATGCAATCAATCGTACTTAGCATAACTATGTTTATTATATGGTTTGGATTAATGTTCTTAATACCTGCACTAGCAGTAGCAACTGGAGGTATCGGAGCAATCCTTGCGCTGTTAATACCTTTGGTATGCCTTGGTTTCTTGATAATATGGATTATGCTTATGGTCAAGGCATATCAAAACCAGGAGTGGGAGCTACCGGTTATCGGGAAAATCGCAAGAAAGTATATTTAATCTCTAACTAAGAAGTTAAAACTATACAATATAAAAAGACACCTGTGCACGGGTGTCTTTTTATTTGAATTCATATTCTAAAACTTTAGCATTATCAAGTCTGTATTTAAAAAACTGTTCTTCGGTCATATTATAGAAATATTTATGAATCACTTTCCCGACGAAAGCATGAGTAACAATGAGAACATTTTTATCATTATATTCTTTTCGAACCTTTATAAGACCTTCAAATACTCTATTCTCAACTTCTTTAATGGTCTCTCCACCAGGTGGAGCATCGTCGTAAATCCTGGTTATATTCCTCGCCCAAAGATCGGGATATTTATTTTTTACATCTTCTCGTGTTAAACCCTCAAATACACCAATACCTCTTTCGCGAAATTCATCTAGCGCGACAATAGGCACATCTATATTTTCACAAAGTATATCTGTCATACATTTACATCTTTTTAAAGGCGACGTTATTATGGTGTCTATATGCAATCTAGAAATCTCGTTTGATATATTGCGTGTTTGTTGTAATCCTTTGCTATTGAGCTCAACGTCAATAGAGCCAATATATCGTCCTTCAGCATTGAAATCGACTTCTCCGTGCCTAACTATAAATAATTGTCCCATAAGAATAAAAAAATCTTTCTTGGTGCCCGCGGTCGGGATCGAACCGACATGAAGTTGCCTTCACAGGATTTTGAATCCTGCGCGTCTACCAGTTCCGCCACACGGGCACATTTTCTAATTGGTGAAAGCACGGTGCAAAATCTACATAAGATATGGTAAGATTCAGCCAGTTACATTATACCTTATTTCTCTTTAGTGAGCAACCAAAGGTGAGCATAAATGTCCTAGGCAAGGACATTTTGCACTTTTTCTTTTAATGCTTCATTGGGTGTC
>CAZTWZ010000141.1:0-1737 GCA_964617835.1 uncultured Candidatus Saccharibacteria bacterium
TATATACTAACAAAAAATGGCTGTTTCAGCCACAGAAAAAGTTCAATTACGCCTAACTCTATCACAATGGCCTAACAAAATCAAAGAAACTCGCCTTTTAGGGCGAGTTTCCTGTTTAATGAATTAAATTTTGATTACATTTTGATTTCGATATTAACACATGACGGTAAAGATAAATCCATAAGAGTATCAATCGTTTTTGCTGTCGGTTCTGTTATATCAATAAGTCTCTTATGTGTCCTCATCTCAAACTGTTCCCGAGAATCTTTGTCAATGTTTGATGCGCGAACAACGGTCATTGACTTCCTTTCTGTGGGAAGCGGAATAGGCCCGCAGATATTCGCTCCGCTTCTCTCAGCAGTCTCTATAATCTGCTTTGCTGACTGGTCTATCAGCTTATGATCGTAAGACTTTAGTTTGATACGTATTCTTTGCTTATCTTTTTCTTCTGCCATGTTGTTAATGTACTTCTTTAGTTTTACCTTTTTTTATTTTGTAATCTTTGTTACCACTCCGGCACCTACTGTTCGGCCACCTTCCCGGATAGCAAACCTTAGGCCTTCTTCTATAGCAACCGGCTGGATAAGTTTGACGTTCATTTCAATCTTATCGCCAGGCATCACCATTTCTACCTTTTCAGGCAAGATTACCTCACCTGTAACGTCAGTCGTTCTGATATAGAACTGGGGTTTATAGCCCTTGAAAAATGGAGTGTGTCGTCCGCCTTCTTCTTTCGTCAGGATATATGCTTCTGCCCCAAACTCTGTATGAGGTGTGATAGTTTTTGGCTTTGCCAAAACTTGTCCTCTCTCAATACCGGTCTTTTCAATACCTCTTAAAAGTATACCGGCATTGTCCCCTGCCTGACCTGAATCAAGAGATTTCTTAAACATTTCTATTCCTGTAACAACTGTTTTTTTAGTTGGTTTAATTCCGACTATCTCCACTTCATCACCAACTTTGACTTGACCTCTTTCAATCCTGCCCGTTGCGACAGTTCCTCTACCCTTAATAGAAAAGACATCTTCCACAGGCATAAGAAACGGCTTATCAATATCTCTCTTTGGCTCCGGAATATATGAGTCAAGCGCATCCATAAGCTCTTTGATAGACTTCTCTGCTTCTGCATCACCTTCCAGAGCTTTAAGCGCAGAACCTCGTATAATGGGTGTATCTTTTCCCGGAAATTCATACTTTGTAAGAAGTTCCCTAATCTCTTCTTCAACCAAATCCAGCATATCTTTATCATCAACCTGATCAGTTTTGTTCATATATACCACAATGTAAGGCACACCAACTTGTTTTGCAAGCAGAATATGCTCTCTGGTTTGCGGCATAGGGCCATCAGCAGCTGAAACTACCAGGATAGCTCCATCCATTTGTGCAGCACCGGTAATCATATTCTTTATATAGTCGGCGTGTCCCGGACAGTCAACGTGAGCATAGTGCCTCTTATCTGTTTCATACTCTACATGAGATGTTGCGATAGTAATACCACGCTCTTTTTCTTCCGGAGCATTGTCGATAGAGTCAAATTTTCGAACCTCTGCTTTTCCTTGTTTGGAAAGAACAGTTGTGATTGCTGCTGTTAGGGTTGTCTTACCGTGGTCAACATGACCAATAGTACCTACATTGATGTGAGGTTTGCTTCTGTCAAATTTTTCTGCCATATTTCTTCTCCTTTGCTCCGGCTAAAGTGCCTGAGTTTCTTTGTTAGTTTATTTTATTTTTTAAAAA
>CAZTWZ010000142.1:0-1729 GCA_964617835.1 uncultured Candidatus Saccharibacteria bacterium
TCATCTTTACTCCAAGATGCTAGAGTGTCCGGTATCTATCTGAACCAGTGCATCTCTTTGTCGCCCCCCCCTCTTTTATTTCTATTCATAGCATGATTTTTGTGGGGCAAGAATAAAGTGAGTGAAGAATATAAAAAGAATTTTGTTTGAGCGAAGCGAGTTAATTTTTTTATACCTGAACAAACTGCAATTCGACATCTCACAAAAATCGTTAGCTAGCAGTTTTTCCAAACTTTTTGCTGTCAAAAAGTTTAAAATAATAAGATTGGCTTATTTATATAGACTCTGGATTCCCGCCCAAATAATGTTCTGGCCTGGCAGGAAGTCCTGTATAGCACAGAAACAATCATCTTGCTTCCTTAAGCGCTATGCAGCGCATTTCATAGCTTTTCTTGCCACCCCACTCATTTTCGCTAATTTGGTATAAAACATCGATGTTTTTAGTGAGATCCATACCATCACCTGTAAATGAGAAGTAAATTCCATTTACTTTTGCCTTCCCGTCAGTAAAAACAAGCTTTAAGTGCTCATATGACTTACCTACTTTTCTATGGTCTTCTACTCTTACACTCCTGGAAACGAATATAGGTGTCGGATTTCCCATGCCAAACGGTTCCATTTTTCTCAAAAACTTAAAAGTTTCAGAATTTACACTGCTTAAAGAAGTTTCTGTATCAATTTTGTATTCAGGCATTAAATCTTCCTCAGTTATCTGACCATCCGAAAGTTCAAGTAATTTGTTCTCCAGAAGCACAAAATGCTCCTTTTTCACCGTTATACCGGCTGCCCGTGCATGCCCCCCATAACGCATTAAATATTCAGAAGATTCTTCAAGCGCATTGATAATATTGAAGCATTTTGGCGATCTTGCCGAACCCTGGCACTCATCACCTCTATCCTCACAAACTATTACTGGTTTATAGTACTTTTCAGCCAATTTTGAAGCAACTATGCCCACAACTCCCGCCGGCCAGTTTTTCCCTTTTAAGAGATACAGCTTTGCCTGCTCGCTCTTTTTCTCCACTTCTCTTATAGTCTCTTTTAATATCTTTTGGGTTAACTCCTGGCGTTCTTGATTTAGTTTGTTTAGCTCAAGCGCCATTATCCTTGCCTCATTCTCATCTTTGGTCAAGAGCAACTGAATGGCTTTATCAGCTGTCTTCAGCCGTCCGGCAGCATTAAGGCGCGGACCAAGCTGAAAGCCCATCTTGTATGAATTAATATCTCTCATATCCGTCCGTGATACCTCTGCCAGCATCTTGATCCCGGCTCTTTTGGTTTTCTGTATAACCTTAGTGCCAAAGTGGGTCAAGACTCTATTTTCATCTGTCAGGGGCACTACATCACACACCGTACCAAGTGCTACAAAGTCCAAGAGCCACTTCTCCTGTCCAGCCATTAAATTCTCTGGAAATTCCTTATATAATGCCTGAATAATCTTAAACGCAATTCCTGAACCCGAGAGTTCTTTATATGGATATTTACATGCCTTTTGTTTGGGATTTATCACTATTGAGTCCGGCAAAACCTCCTTACCCTGTTCCTCTCTAATGCTGTGGTGATCAGTAATAATCATATCCAGCCCCAGTTGCTTAGCATACTTCACCTCGTCCACCGCTGTTACGCCACAGTCAACTGTGATAATAAGCTTCGCGCCTTTCTTTGCAATCTCGTCCAAGGCTTCTCTGTTCACACCATATCCTTCTGTATCACGCTTCGGAATATAATA
>CAZTWZ010000143.1:0-1664 GCA_964617835.1 uncultured Candidatus Saccharibacteria bacterium
CTTTACCACCTTATTTATGCCGCCAAACTGTCCTAACAATAGGGGCCACTTCTGAAGACAAAAAAACCGCCCGTTAAGGGCGGTGTAAAACAAAACAAATCTGTTGCCTTTTATTTTTTTGTGGGGCGGACATTGCCCGCCGAAAAGATTTGGAATGGTGGGCCGTGCCCACCCTACCCGGCTACACATTGCCTACGGCGTGCTTAAGCATAAAAAAGTGTTCGACCCAAACTGGAATATACCGCTTTTTGCTTGACAGCCAAGACGGTATCTACAAGGCTTAATATATTCCCAAGTTAATATTTTCCCAAGCATCATGTAAACCTATATCTTCTGGATGGCCATACTTTTTATCATACTCACCCTTGTAGTTTCTCTGTTTACTCAATGCATCTTCAAAAAAGTTCAAATTCCAATAATTATCATCAGTAGTATATTGTGTCTCATCCGCTGAGCTAAAGGACACAACTTTAACAGTACCAATCGATAAATCGGTGTTAGTGCCTATTAAATCTTCAAAATAGTAACCTTCATTTCTCATTACTTTCATTATATCTGTGAACATATAATATGGAAGCTTTGACTCAAAGGTGAGCTTAAAAAATAATTTTTTGAACAATTTCTTAGCATATAAAAGATAAATATATTTGTACTGCTTATTCTCCTCTGTAATATCAACAAATGTAAATTTTTTCAATTTTCCTCTATGCATAACTCCTCCCTCAAACATTTGATCTTTTCCCGAAAAAGCCTTGTAGCCTTGTAAGGTGGGCACCACCTACCTTACAAGGCCGATTGGATAATTTTTTGGTGTGCCGTGACCGCCCTACAAGGCTTTTAAAAATCTTCGTTTATAAATTCTATACTGATAATTCTTGTAATTAATTTGTCTACTTCATCTTCTGTAAACTTAGCTTTAATCTGTTTGATTCTTTTAGACATATCAAGAATTTCACTCTCCTTACTTACAATTATATATCTTATATAGTTAGGCGTGAAAGAGAGTTTTTTGCGATGCAATTTTTCTGTTTCTATACCTTTGAGTCTTTCATCAAAAAAAGATTCTTTACGTAAAAATGGTGTAATTCCATCTTCATCATCTATAATCGGTACATATCGCCATTCTCTTTCATCATAAAATAGTATTTTTCCTCCCTTCTTATCTTTCTGTGGTAACACTCCTTCATAAAGCTTAATGAAATTAAAAAAATCACGCACTGGAACAATAACATCGTCATTAGGATCATTTGTTATCTTATCCAGTGTTATCTTATCCAGAAAAGATTTAATGTGGTTAGCTATCGCCGCTCCCTTATAAGTATACAAAACAGGGTTAATTCTCTTTTTTTTCCCCCAATTTTTAGATAAACCTAAAGCGTAGCATCCATATGTATCAACATGGTTATGAATTTGTGAGAGTGGAATATCGCAAAATGAAACCATTGGTATTGCAATTTGAAAATCATCCAGGACAGATTCCATATTTTCTAAACTGTAGTTGGGCTCAAATCCTCTTCTCAATATACTTTCAAGATTGTCTATAGTCTTTGTGAAGTGAAACAATGTATTCGCACTTATTGATGAATTATTCATATCAGCCTTGTAGTCTGGTAGATACCGTCTTGGCTGTCAAGCACAAAGCGGTATATTCCAGTTAGGGTCGA
>CAZTWZ010000144.1:0-1657 GCA_964617835.1 uncultured Candidatus Saccharibacteria bacterium
AATGGAAGTAAGAGATGAATATTGCAATAAAAAAGAAAATTAAAATAATAACAAAATAGCTGTATAAGATCTCGGGAGGGCAGTTTGCATATAGGTGAAGAACAACTGAAGAAAATAATCCTTGAAAATAATATTATAAAGGAAGCTAAGTTCGAGGAATACAGGAAAAAAGCAAAAGACAGCAAGTTTAAGCTTCAGGATTTTTTGGTCAGTAAAAAGGTTGTCTCCGAAAAAGATTTGGTTAAGCTATATGGCGCAGATATCGGCATATCCTATGTAGATCTGGCAGATGTTCAGATTTCGCGAAATATTCTGAAAAAATTACCGGAGAAGATCGCAAAAAAATATAAGGCAGTATTGTATCAGATTGATGAGAATGGTGAATACTTCTTGGCAATGAGCGACCCAAGCGACATCCAGGCAATACGTTTTATAGAAAAGCAGTTTGGCAGGAAAGTAAAAGTTTTTATCACTACACAAACAGAGATTAACGCAATACTTGACCAGTATAAAGAAGAAGGATTTTCAGAGGCCATAACCAAAGTAATCCAGGAAGATAAAGAACTTTCCATTGAAGAAGAGGAGCTTAAAGAGGCGACAACAGTTGATTCAGTGAGAGAGATAGTCCAGGATGCGCCTATCGCCAGAGCTGTAAACATTATTTTAGAATATGCTGTGAAGTCGCGAGCTTCTGATGTTCATATTGAGCCGAGAGAAACCTTTATTCAGGTGCGCTATAGAATAGATGGTGTCCTGAGCGATACGATGACATTACCGAAACAAATACTATCATCTATTGTTACCAGAATAAAAATTCTTGCCAACCTCAGAATTGATGAGCATAGGGTACCCCAGGACGGCAGAATCAAACTCAACCTGGCAGGAAAGGCCATCTCTATCAGAGTCTCAACACTACCTGTGATGGAGGGTGAAAAGGTTGTAATGCGTATTTTAGATGAGTCTGCAAAGGCGGCATCTCTGGAGGAGCTTGGTTTTAGGGGGAGAGCGCTCGCAACTATTAAGGAAAATTTGCATCGCGCTCATGGCATGACACTTGTGACAGGTCCGACAGGAAGCGGCAAGTCAACCACACTTTATAGTCTTCTTACGCTTCTAAACGATATTGGCGTCAATATTTCAACCGTTGAAGATCCGGTAGAATATCGTATTCCCGGGGTCAACCAGACTCAGGTCAATACAGCAACCGGAATGACTTTTGCCTCAGGTCTTCGGGCACTTTTAAGGCAAGATCCGGATATAATAATGGTAGGAGAAATTCGCGATAAAGAAACAGCGGAGATGGCAATACATGCTGCCTTAACTGGTCATGTTGTTTTGTCCACCCTTCACACAAATTCAGCCGCCGGCGCACTTCCCAGACTAGAAGATATGGGTGCCGAATCTTTCCTTATAGCATCAACAGTAAACACGCTTATTGGTCAGCGCCTGATCAGAAAGCTTTGTCCTGACTGCAAAGAAAAGTACGAACCGGAAACTAAAACAATTGAAAAGATCATTTATAATTTTACTCTTAGAAAGGAGTTTTTGATTATTGAAAGCAAAGAAAAAGAGTTAAAAAAAATAAAAGAGCTGGAGTTAAACGCTGATCTTATAAAGAAAATATTACCTGACATCGGCAAAAAATCAATTTTAGAAA
>CAZTWZ010000145.1:0-1654 GCA_964617835.1 uncultured Candidatus Saccharibacteria bacterium
AAAGACAAGAATACTCACGCACATTATTCAATAGCAAAATGGTTACCAGATGAGTCGGGCTTTTACTATATTAAATATCCTAAGCTTGGAACTGTCCCGAAGGGAGATGAGCTATACTATCAACGAATTTACTTTCACAAGCTAGGAGAAAAACCCGAGTCTGATAGACTTATTTTTGGAAAGAATCGACCAAAGGAAGAAATGGTAGGTTGTTCACTTTCAGAAGACGGAAAATATCTATTAATTAAAGCAAGTTTAGATTGGATAAAAAATGATGTCTTTATCTATGACGGAGAAAAAGAGATTATCAAAGCTGTAATTAAAGAATATGATGCTCAATTTATACCATACTCTTCAAAGGATAAGATTTATCTTTTAACAAATTACCAAGCTGAAAATTTTAAGATCTTAGAAGCAAAGCTGGATGATATTCCCGAAAAGTTAGCTGACTGGAATGAAATAATACCTGAAAGCAAAAAGGTTATTAAATACATCACTTTTACAAAGAATAATATTTTGGTGATTTATTTAAGCAATGTTTGTCATAAAGTAAAAATCTTTAATTATGAAGGAAGATATCTAGAAGATTTGGCTCTGCCAGAGTATTCATCACTATCAAGCATAAATACACATAGAGAGGAGCAAGATTTTTATTTTGGTATCACCAACTTCTTTAGTGCTCAAGAGATTTTTTACTATAACTCTGAAGCTTGTTTGGTTGAAAGCTATAGGAAAAGCGGAAAATCGCTCAACAAAAAAGACTTTATTATTAAACAACAATGGTATAAAGGAAAAGATGGAACGAAAATACCTATGTTCATTCTACATAAAAATAACCTTAAATATCATGGTAAAAATCCAACAATTCTATGTGGTTATGGGGGTTTTGGCATTACTGTTACACCAGGATTCCCACTTAGCTTCATTCCTCTTTTGAAAAAAGGTGCCGTTTATGTAATCGCCAATATTCGCGGTGGCGGTGAATTCGGTGACAAATGGCATAAAGATGGAATGTTAGACAAGAAGATAAATAGTTTTAATGATTTCATTAAAGCAGCTGAGTATTTAATTGATAAAAAAATAACAAACAAAGAAAAATTATCAATTATGGGTGGTAGCAATGGAGGGTTATTGGTTGGAGCAGTTATGATTCTGCGACCAGATCTTTTTAAAGCAGCCGTTTCTAAAGTTCCTCTTCTGGATATGGTTAGATTCCCAAAGTTTTTAATGGCGGCAAGATGGATACACGAGTATGGTAATCCACAAAAGGCCAATGATTTGAAAAATATTCTTAAGTGGTCACCATACCATAATGTTAAGAAGGGCGTGAAATACCCAAGTATTTTATTCACAACAGCAAACAAAGACTCAAGGGTTGATCCACTTCACGCACGTAAAATGGCAGCGCTACTTCAAAACTCAAACAACTATAATATTGCACTACTCAGAACTGAGAGTAATGCAGGTCACGGACCGGGTAAATCAAAAATAAAGCAGTTAGAAGAATTATCAGATATTCTTGCCTTTCTTGACTGGCAATTATTCAAGGAGTAATAATCACTTATTAGTGTTTCTTTTTCTTCAAGGTACCCATTAATTAGATGCACTGGTTCAGATAGATACCGGACACTCTAGCATCTTGGAGTAAAGATGA
>CAZTWZ010000146.1:0-1643 GCA_964617835.1 uncultured Candidatus Saccharibacteria bacterium
TGTTTCATGTTAAGACTCCTTGCCAGAGTCCAATATGTTTCTGAACTTTTGCAGCGGTCAAATTTTTTGGGATTTCTTGCAAAGATTCAGGATAATAAGGAAATGAATCTTAATTAAAAAACTATTGCAGGCAAAGCCAGAATGACAAAAAGCAATTAGGATGATCTGGGGCTGATGATTTTATACTTCTCTTTTTCCAAATCTCCCAGATCAAAATCCCCTATCCGTATTCTTTTTAAGGAAATAACCTTTGCGCCAACTGTTTCTATCATTCTTCTGATCTGGCGGTTCCGACCCTCATGGATGGTAATGGAATATAGATTCTGGGCCCAGCCAGAATGACTTGAGGGAAAGGGATTTCTCCGCTCACCACTAGCGTGGTGTCGGTCGGAATGACAAATAGAAACTTTTGCGGGGGCGGTTATACCGTCGGTTAGTTTGATGCCGTTGCGCAGATTGTCTATTGATTTTTTAGAGAGCAGTTTATCCGTTTCAACAATATACTCTTTTTCTTTCTCATATTTTGGGTGGGTCATTTTTTGGGCGAAATCACCGTCGTTTGTAAGGAATATAAGGCCGGAAGTATTTTTATCCAGCCGGCCTACGGGAAAGACCGGAGGGTCCTTGGGCACGAGTTCGGTAATTATCCTCTCTGCATGCGAATCAGAGGTGGTCGTTGTGTAGCCTACAGGCTTGTTTAGGGCGTAATAGACGAGTTTTTTCGGGGTAAGAGGTCTGTTAGCTAGATAAACTTTATCGGTGCTCTCTATTTGTGTGCTTAGGTCACGAATTACATTATTATTTACTCTAATTTTTCCAGCTAAAACAAGCTCTTCGGCCTTTCGCCGAGAGTATTTAGTTGAACTGGCAATATACTTATTTATCCTCATGAGTTGATTATAATAGATTTCTGCTTTTGCGGGAATGACAGAGAAGAAAATAGATTCCAAATCAAGTTTGGAATGACGGGGGGTCATTCCGTGCTCCGACATGGAATCTATATCAAATGGGTTCCAAATCGAGTTCAAAATAACACTAGGTTATCGGAGCTACTTCTTCCATCTTTGGTAACTGATCTTCTGACTCCACGCCTAAATATGTGAGCATTTTTATGGTAGTGCCATACAGAATAGGCCGCCCTGGCGCTTCTTTTCTTCCCTTCTCCTCAATTAATCCCCTCATCATGAGAGTTCTAAGCGGTTTAGATGAATCGGCGCCGCGAATATCTTCTATTTCAGCGCGTGTTACGGGCTGCTTGTAGACGACTATTGCCAGTGCTTCGAGAGCTGCTAATGACAGCTCATATCGAAGCTCTTCGTTTAAAAATCTGGCCACAAGCTCTGCATTTTCACCTGCCGTAGCGAGAAAATAGTTCTCGCCTTGCTTGATAATGCGAAGGCCCCTTTCTTTATAGTCTTCAATTAGTGCATTTAGCTCTTTTTGAATATCATCAATGCTTCCACTGACGATTCTAGCCATTTCTTTTACTGAAACAGGCTTTCCTGAAACCAGGAGCAAGCTTTCTATTTGTGATTTAAGATTGTTTTTGCTCATATTTTAATGTTATATGTTAAGCGGAAAATGTAAAAGGTTTTTTCTGCTTTTTTGGTTTTTATTTTTTATGATTTTGAATATTTGAATTT
>CAZTWZ010000147.1:0-1561 GCA_964617835.1 uncultured Candidatus Saccharibacteria bacterium
TTACAAGGAGATGAAGGGGTATAAAGATCTGGATTTTGACGTCACCTATTTTTATAGGAGTATGGATCATCTGTTGAAGATAAAAGATGATTTAGAGTTTGCCGTATTTGAAAAGCTGAAAAACCTTTTTAGCATCAATGTAAAACTGACATTTTATGATATAACCTCAACATTTTTCTACTCTGACAGTTGTGCGATAAGTGAAAATGGGCACAGCAGAGACAATAGGCCTGAGAGGGAGCAGATTGTTATCGGTGTGGTGACTTCCTGGGAAGGCTATCCGATAAAGCATTATGTTTTTGATGGCAATACCAAAGACGAAACCACGGTTAAGGAGGTCGTCAAAGAACTGAAAAATACCTACAAGATAGAAGATACGACATTTGTCGGTGATCGCGGCATGATCACTAAATTGAATCTCGACAGGCTTGAGGGCGAAGGTTTTGAGTATATTATGGGAGTAAGACATCGTCAGGATGAGATTTGTAACATGCTGCTATCGCAACGAGTCTTTGAAGAGGATTATGAAATTTATAAAGGTTTGAAAATTAGAGAAAGAAGGGTGAAGGTCAAGGAATTTTTGATCTGGAAAAGCAAAAAGATAATAAAAGGCCAAAAGGCAGATCTGGCGGACAAAAAATTTTCCTTGCTGGAAAAGGAGATCTTGAGTCTCAACAATAAAAGCGAGCCAGAAAGCCGGACTTATAAGAATATAGCTGAGAGCATAATTAAGGGAATAGCTTGGAAAGTCTGCAACAAGCTATTCAGAGGGGTCAAAAAGTATCAAGGCAGATATGAAGATGAATTGAGATATATTATTTGCCTGAATGAGGAGAGGAAAACTGTTTCGCAAAAGAAAAGGCAGGCCTATATTTCAAAGTTATCAAAAGAGCTGGACAAAGTATTTTCGAAAAATAGCAGGTACAAAGAAGACAGAGATATAGAGAAAGCAGTCAACAAGATATTCGAAGGATACAAAGTCAAATTCAAAAAATTCTTTATCCTCGCAAGGGATACAAAAAGCAAGAAAGCTTATGGATATAGCTTAAATCAGGAAAAGGTAGAGGAAGAAAAGAAATTTGATGGCATATTTGTTCTTTTGTCGAGCAGATACGATTTAGAGCCATGCAAGGTAGTTGAATCATACAAGAACTTAAAAGAAATTGAGATGTTGTTTGATGATCTGAAAAACTTTGTGGATATTAGACCAATCAGGCACTGGTTAGAAGTTAGAGTAAGAGCGCATGTGTTTATCTGTGTTTTAGCATTATTGTTGAAAAGGATATTTGAGATAAACTACATGCGGGGAAAATGTATAATGGAGCCATTAGAAGAGATATCTAAATCCAAATTGATAAAATACAAAGTAAAATTTTCAAAAAGAGAAGACAGAACCCAAACATTTCCAAAAGTGACGAATACGACACCCATGCAAAAAAAGTATTTCAATATGATCGGGATTAAGAACCCGATGAGTATGGAAAAATTCGTATGGTGAGGAAAGCAAAAAGTTAACCCGTTGATTTTTCAACGAATGTTCTTTCTATCTGTTTAATCAGAG
>CAZTWZ010000148.1:0-1528 GCA_964617835.1 uncultured Candidatus Saccharibacteria bacterium
GAAAGGAGAGACTTTATCCTAATTGGAATTTCTCTAATTGGCAAAGACATTTTATCTATTTCTTGCAGATTATGACATAAGCCCTTCTTTTGATGTATCGGCGTGGTACATCCACCTTGGCACTAGTGCCGATAGGTGTCACAATCCTCTCAAGAAATCCCTCTATCTTGTCATCCTTTAGGTTCAATTTTCCGCTTTTCAAATTAACAATCCTCATTAAGATATCTATAGATATCTTAAGTTTATATATTTTTCTATACTGGAGAATATATGTCAAAAATCAAGATATGCCTATAGAAGAGAAACGCAAAAGTCTAGGGTTGCTAGACTTTTGCGTTTTTAACAAAAACCTGTTTATTCATAATTCCCCTAAACTCAATCAAATTTTTGGCTTTTTGTTTAAGCCAAAAAGTGCCCTTTAAGGCAAGTAATCTGACATACCTGCATCCTTCACCGACTGTTTGAAGTGCTCTCTTCAATGGCTTGAGCAAGACATCATTCTTTATTAACAGTATTAGGGTATATGCAACAAGTATAGCACATACGACTTTCTGTATTGCACCAAAATTGCGCATCTGACAACCTTCTAAACCCAAATGCTGTTTAGCATCCCTGTGCCATGTCTCAATCTTCCATCTCTTCAAAAGCAAATCCAATAATGTTTTATTACTATGCCGCAAAAGATTTGTCACACTAATTCTTGCTTCTTCATCACCTTCTTTGTAACAGATAACTAATTTTTCTTTCCCAACATTCCTTTCATACATCTCAGTAGTGTGTAAAAAGTATGTTTCACCTTCAATATTATGTATCTCAAAATCAACATCAGTCAGTGTGCTTAAGTATTCGTCAACAGTAACTCTTTTGCCTCCATTAATGCTGATCTTGTTTGTGGTTTTAGTACCGATAATATACTTTAAGCCTCTGGAGCGCATATCTTGAATCAGGAAATCAGCATATAATCCTGCATCTGCCATAAAAAGCCAAATGGGCAATTTCTTAAGTGAATAATCAAGCTGAGCAAGGCAGATTTCACGAAGAGTCCTAAAGGGATGTGCTTTATTTACGTCTTCCTGCCTTAAGTAAAAGTCTGCGCAGACAGGAAATTCTGTTTGGCCATCTGTAAAAAAGCTATTAACCAGCAAATATCCCCATTCTTCTTTCTTGGTCATGCCACTATAATGATAGTTGGCATATTCCATTTCTTTGCCAAATTTTTTTATGTGTGTTGGATCGCAAATAAGGATCCCTTTCTTAATTTGGTGGTTTGCTTTGATCTGACTAATTCTCCTGTTATTAACTTTCTTGGTATTCCAGTCTGAGAAAGTAAGGAACCTATTTAAGCTGCTTTGGTCAACTCTTCCATAGCAATCGGCTATTTCTTGGACTGTTTTGCTGTCGGAGACAAGAGTTCCTAGAACAAAGTCTCTGAAGTTTTTATATTGCGGTCTTGTAAAATATTTCTTGTACCATGAAAGGAGAGACTTTATCCTAATTGGAATTTCTCTAATTGGCAAAGACATTTTAT